>DATCYX010000236.1:0-3171 GCA_036526235.1 Anaerolineales bacterium
CGAAATCTAAGGGGTAAGCTGGGATTTTTTCTCTAAGGGTATCGTCAGGGGCGGGTTTATTGGTCAATGTGACAATGCGCTCGCCATTTTCAAGTAGAACGCGAGCGATGTATTTGCCAATATAACCGAAAGCTCCAGTGATCGCAGTTAGCCTATGCATGGATCAAGTATATGTTGATATTTCTCCTATTGTATAGAGAAGAGCAAGATTTGTCGGACGGATTTGGCTAACTGGAAAACCACAAATGACAACCACCTGTTGTCCAGCCTGCATGGATGAAGAAGCTACCATGGCGGTTTCAACCACTTGGAGCATTTCTTCGATTGTATCGGCTTGCGGGATTAAGTTTGGATACACTCCCCAGTACAATCCCAGCCGCTGGTAGGTGTTCGGGTCGGGTGTGAATGCCAGAATAGGTAAATGTGGACGCGCCTTGGACATTAATAAGGCAGTTCGCCCGCTCTTGGTGAATACCACGATGGCAGCTACGTTGCGGTCATGTGCAAGCTCGCGTGCCGCCAATGTCATGTAATAGGCATCATCCTGGCTTAACTCGGGCATACAAGTGCCCTTCCAATGCCCCCATTCAGACAGGTGAGGTTCTGCCTGGCTGATAATAGCGTTCATTGTTTCAATCGATTGCACAGGATATTTTCCTGCGGCTGTCTCTCCCGAGAGCATTACAGCATCAGTTCCATCAAATATGGCGTTTGCTACATCGGATGCCTCGGCGCGTGTGGGGCGTGGTTTGCTAATCATCGAATCGAGCATCTGTGTGGCGGTGATCACGATCCGTGCATGGTTATTAGCGCTTTCAATGATCTCTTTTTGAGCAATGGGCACAGCCTCTGGGGACATTTCAACTCCCAGATCACCTCGGGCAACCATGACCCCATCTGCGCTTTCAACGATCTCTTCCAGATTTACGACAGCTTCTGGTCGTTCTAATTTGGCGATGATTGGTATCCAGCTGCGGTCTGGAGCAATATTAGCGATGGCCTGGCGGATAGTTAGGATATCTTGGGCTGAGCGGACAAAGGATATCGCCACGGCATCTACTCTGTGTTCTAGACCGAAGGAGAGATCATCTTCATCCTTTTCTGTGAAGCTCGGGACATCCAACTGCGCGCCAGGCAGGTTGACCCCTTTATGAGGCTTGAGCGTACCGCCCAAGGATACCTGTGTCTCGACGCGGTCACCGTGCACCTTTGTGACGATTAATTCCAAATTCCCGTCATCCAAAAGGATCCGTCCGCCTTGTTTGACGCTCCCGGGCAAGCCTGAAAAATCAACTGAGACTAAACCCTCCTCGCCGAGGACGGGTGTCGTGGTTAGCGTAAGAGTGTCACCTGGAGTTAGGAGGATACTCCCATTTCTTAAGTCCCCTGTTCGAATTTTTGGGCCTTGCAGATCTTGCAAGATAGTGACAGGTTTTTCTAACCTCTGAGATATTTGCCTTATCCGTTGAATCCGGGCTGCGTGGTCAGCGTGATCCCCGTGAGAGAAGTTAAGGCGTGCAACGTTCATCCCTGCATGAATCATCCTGGTGAGGGTTGCTTCGTCCTCGCTGGCAGGCCCAATTGTGGCGACAATTTTTGTCCGGCGATCCATTATTTCCTTCGCTATATGTAATGCAATAATTTTGCTTCGTTGGTCAATTGGTCTCGGAATTGTGGGTGGGCAATATTGATTAATTGTCGAGCGCGCTGCCGTATCGTCTTCCCATACAGATCAGCCACTCCATACTCGGTGACAACATAACGTACATGATTGCGAGTGGTCACAACTCCAGCCCCGGGCTTTAGGGTAGTTACGATGCGACTGAAATTCTTTGCTTGGCTAGGCAAGGCGATGATGGGCACTCCTCCCTTGGAGCGGGATGCACCGTAAATGAAATCTAATTGCCCGCCAGCACCACTGAATAGTTGGGTACCGATACTGTCTGCACATACTTGCCCGGTAAGATCGACTTCGATGGCTGAGTTAATAGCAACCATGCGCTCGTTTTGAGCGATAACAAAAGGGTCGTTGACATATTCGCTTGGATGGAGCTCGATTAACGGGTTATCGTCTACCCAATCATATAGAGAGCGTGTTCCCAAAATGAGGCCGGCGATAATTTTGCCAGGGTGGAGAGTTTTTCGTGCATTTGTAAGCACTCCTGCCTCTACCAGATTAATGATGCCATCTGAGAATAACTCTGTGTGGATGCCAAGATCCTTTTTCTCAAAAAGAAACTTCAATACGGCGTCGGGAATGGCGCCAATTCCCAATTGTATGGTGGCACCGTCTGGGATAAGCTCGGCAATATGCCCAGCTATATTTTCGATGATCTCGGAAGACTCTGTGTCGCTCATGGGCAATTCGGCTAGCTCATAATCAACCGGCACGACGTAGCTCAATCGGCTGACATGAATGAAGGAGTCACCCAGGGTACGAGGCATTTTTTGATTTACTTCGGCAATAATGATATGAGCTGAATCGGCAGCACTCTTGGTTAGCCCAACCTCAATCCCCAAGCTGCAGAATCCGTGCTCATCTGGAGGAGATACATGGATGAGAGCTACGTCGATAGGGAGGATACCTTTCTTGAACAACAAGGGAAACTCAGAGAGTGTAACAGGTGTAAAATCAGCGCGGCCTTCGTTGACGGCATTGCGAATGTTGCTGCTGATAAACAGGGTGTTTACACGCAGATGTCCTTCCATCTCCGGCGCTACGTAGTCGGCGGGTCCAACTGTCAGGGCTTGGCATATCTCGACATTTTGTAATTCGGGCGCGTGTTTCACTAGGGCGGCCAAAGTTTTTTGTGGTACAGAGCAGTTTCCGGTTAGGAAGATACGCTGATTAGACTTTATCGCGCGTACAGCCTCCTCAGGGCTGACAATGCGCGATTCATATAATTTATTCCAAGCAGCCACGGTTCAATCCTTCTGGAGCATTTGTGTGAAGCTAGATAGGTGAACGATCTTCCCACGGTGGGTGTTTATCCCTTTCTGGATTGCCGGATTCTGATCAATCGCAGCTTCTACCCCGTGGTTGGTGATATCCAAGATGAAGGGGAGGGAGGAGTTCGTATAGGCATGCGTGGATGTACGGGCTACCACTCCGGGCATGTTCGGTACGCAATAGTGTATGATGCCTTCTTCGATGAAGGTTGGATGGTCGTG
>DATCYX010000237.1:0-8629 GCA_036526235.1 Anaerolineales bacterium
AATCCAGGGCAGGCCGACCTATTTGCGATCCTGGAGATGGCGGCCAACACGCAGAAGCCTCTGGTTATCCTGGTATCCGATGAGAAGCAGTTCGCCCCCGGGCTGGATCTCTTGCAGGAATTTCATGGAGATCTGGCTGAAAAGCCGTTCGTCATCCCCTATTTCAACCCGGTGTCTCCGCTCATCCTGAACCTGGAGACAGCCAACAAGATGATAACCACCATTGAGCGTGGGCTGCCCTTCATCTACTCCAACTACGGCATGGTGGGTATGTCCACCCCGATCACGCCGGCTGGATCGCTAGCCCTGCTTAACGCCGAGCTGCTCGCCGGGTTGGTGTTCTCCCAGATTGTACGCCCCGGCGCGCCGGTGATCCTGGGCAGCCTGCCGGCATACTTCGACATGAAGACCATGGTGGACTTCTACGACCCGCAGACCATGCTGCTCAACCTGGCCTGCGCCGAGATGATGGCACACTATCACCTCCCCCACGCTGGCACATCTGGCAGCGGGAACGGCTGGGGAGCCGACCTGCTCGCGGCTGGCGCCCTGTGGATCAACCACCTGACCGCTTGCCTGGGCTTGGTCGGGCTAGCACCCTTTGTAGGCGGCGCCCTGACGTCCAAGGTCTTCTCCCCGACTTCGGTAGTGTATGCCAACGAGATTATTGAGCAAGCGCTGCTCTTTAGCCAGGGCTTCAAGCTGGATGAGGACGCCTTTGCCATGGATGATATTGAGGCCGCTGGGCCTGGCGGTCACTTCTTAATGACCGATCGAACTTACAACATGTTCCGCAGCGCCTACCACATGAGCAGCATCTTCCCTCGCTGGAGCTTAGAGAAGTGGGAGGACGAAGGCCAGCCCAAAGCCGACTCCTATTTGCGCCAGAGGACAGTCCAGATTATCGAAGATGCCAAGCCCCCGGAGGATCATGTGGAGTGGATACGCGAAGGGGAAAAGCGTATTAAGAGAATGACGAGCTGACGCCGTTTAATCAATCTCCCCCTGTCATTTCAAAACCAAATACCAGCCCAATTGCCTTGATTGGGACGATTTACACCCTACCTGGCAATGCGCTGGCTTTTTTCAAGCTTGCAAACCCAACCATTTTGTGCTGCTCTTCATCCCACAAGCGATAAAACAAGGATCGCATGCTGGAGCGCAGGGTTAGCGGTTTAACCTGCTGGAAGAGAGGGTTCTCGTAATGGCATTTTTCTAGGTTATAGTTGGGGACGCGCGGGCCGAGATGGTGGATGTGGTGAAAGCCGATATTTCCGGTAAACCACTGTAAGATCCTGGGGAGTTTGTAGTACGAGCTGCCCCAAAGCGCTGCATCGACAAATTTCCAGCCCTCATGACGTTCCCAATAGACCCCATCAAACTGGTGCTGGACATAAAAGAGCCACACCCCAATGGAAGTTCCGATAGCTAATATCGGCAGCTGGATGAGCACATACGCTTTAAAGCCGATGAGCGCGCTCATCAGGAGGGCAATACCCAATAGGGCAAGGTTTGTCCAATATACACTATAGCGTTCACGCTTCCCAGAAGCGCGGCTGGCAAAGCGGTGCCCGATTAGGAAAACAGCCAACGAGCCGACTGTGAACATCACCAAAGGATGGCGTACCACACGGTAGACCAGCTTCCTCCAGGTTGGCAGAGCTTGATATTCATCGACGGTTAACATCCACACGTCACCAACGCCGCGCCGGTCCAAGTCAGCAGCACAGGCGTGGTGCACGGCATGGTCATGGCGCCAACGATAGTAAGGAGTGAAAGTTAGGATGCCGGTGAAAATTCCCATCGTATCGTTGGCGCGCTTCGACTTAAAAAAGGAGCCGTGCCCACAATCATGAAAAATGATGAAAGTGCGCATCATGAAACCGGCCGCCGGGATCGCCAACAGCAGGGTAAGCCAGTAGGAAACACTCAAGCTCAAATACATCAAGAAACCCAAAAAGAAATAGGGGATTATAGTATTGGCGACCTGCCACCAACTTCGCCGCGCATCAGGGGTTTGATATTTGGCGATCGTTTCATGCCAAGATTGCTCCTGTGAGATATTTATCTGTTTTTGACCCACTGCGAACATTTTCTCGCCTTTTCCATCATCTGCTCGAGCGCAGACGATTAAACTCGCTTTTCAACTCGATCAGTGCTTTGTGGGAGTAAACCAGGGTTGAAAAAACGATAGCAATGCCGGCGTTCAGGCGCCTTCCACTGCTCTAATAAATCTGAACCCCCCAGTTGTTTCAATTATATCACCCGTTAGCCTAGTTCGATCGCGTTACTAGGGCAATCGCATTTGGGCGATTTCCCACCACTGAGGAGAGAAAATGGGGTGTTTTGGTGTGGGTATGCCCCCACCAAAACACCCCAAACGCTCTTTTTACGGGATTGCGCATGCCCCTCATGGCATATGCAATTGCCCTGTCGCGTTACCAGTCATCGCTTAGACCACACTTTTTTGCGCTATAATCTACTGCCTGCCATAAAGCAGGCCGCAGAACTCGTTATAATAGAAGGACGTGCGCAGTTCAAGGGAAAGAGTTGGGGGAGTAGAGCTCACCCATTATCTGCCAAACTGCGAACTTCTAAAATAAGTGAGTCTCGGGTAAACCAGTAGGTGAAACAGAAAATAACAGTATGAGTGTCGGTCAAATCGTTCCCGGTCAACGGGCTATGTGGAAATTGGCGGAAAAATTGGGGGAGGGGGATGCGGGCGAGGTATTTCTAATCGAGTCGACTCTGCAAGGCAAACAAGCCATCTTGAAACGACCTCGCAAGGGCGCATACTCCAGCGATATCTTACGCCAGGCTGCCCAGATCAGGAGCGAGGGAAGCATTCTCAGAGCATTAAGCGAGGTTTCTTTTTCCAGTCAGGTGGTGCACCTCTCCACGCCTGCCGTGTTGGACGAGAGCCGGCCAGAAGATGGGGGCGGCGAGCGGTATTTCATCATTATTGAGCGGGCCTCTGGAATCGACCTCAAATCATTGAGACAGATCAGCCATTTTGGCGTTCTCGAGAGTATTCAATCCCTTGCGGGAGAAGAGAACAGGTTCTTTATCGAAAAAATTGCTAGATTCGGCCAGATTCCAGAGCCTATCTTGATCCGAATTTTAGGGGGGGTAATTCACCTGCTGGAAACGATTCACTCCAGCCAAGTTTCGATGGACTCCACAGCGCACGCGGGGCTGATATGGAACGACGTCAAGCCGGAACATCTATTTTGGGATCCCCACCAAACGCGGTTGACGGTCATTGACTGGGGTAATGGTCAATTTCTAGAGGCAGATGGAGCCACAAAAGATCGCCGTTACACACGGAATGATGACTATTCGCAGTTCATCCAAGAGATAGGGGGTTTTCTCGCTGAATCGAACCCAAGCCTGCATAAACGCCTGGAGTGGCCCAAGAGCATAACCCCAGGCTCTGCATATTCAGACGTTGTGAAGCCCTTAAAGAAAAGATTGGCTGCCCTGCAGAAAGAATTCTCAAATCAGTTAAAGAAACTCCGCATCCAAGAATCTACCCTGCACAGCACGAGCCAGCCGGACGAAAGCCATATCTCTCAAAGCGAAGATATACAGCAGCAGATCGTGGCATATGGAGAGATGCCGCATATTGCCGACGCCATCAATCTTCATGCGCGGTATTTGCTCCACCTGGCTTCTGAAAACAACCTGGAGACATTCCGGCAGGTGTGTGGAAGTACGGCCGAGCTGGCAGCCACGTCTGCAGATAAATGGTCGCTTCTGGGAGAGATAGCCCGCATTGCCCTTGAGCAATCCACTAACCAGAATGAACAAGCCAAGGGGTCTTTCTCCAAGGCGCTGGCAATGGGGGTCGCTGATGATTGGCCTGGCGCCCTGTGGCAGCTTTTCGAACACAACGGTAAAGAGCCCTTACCGAGCTGGTGGGATAAACTCAGCCAGGAAGTGCGCCGCGTATATCTCAAGCTAGAGCCAGATGCCCTGACTCCCTATACCGAAGTCAGCCGCCTGTTCTTCACCCTGCAAGCAACCATCCAACAAATGGGAGACCAAGCTTTCCGCTCCCATCCAGACGGCGCAAGTGTGTCTTCAGAAGAGCGGTTGCAGGCATTTGAAAACCTGCTCAAAATATTCAACGAAGAGGTGGGCAAAAAGTGGAAAGAACTCGAACCCGCCCCACCCTACTCAGGCATTGACTACAAAGAAATCGACGCATTCGTCGAAGACATTGAAGCCATCTTGCCGGGAACACGTGAAAAGATCGATAAATTTTTATCCCAGCCCAAGGCCCAAGCGGATATCGCCCTGAATGCCTGGGACCGTAAGGAATTTGAGATCGCCCGTCGCGCGCTGAGAATGCTCATGATATGGGACCCTGACCGGCGACGGCTGCTGCTCGCGGATCGGGCATTAGGAAGTGCAGCCGGATGGCTAACGAAGATACGCCAGGGGGCTGGTCCCAATGATCCATTCTATGAATATATCACTTCCGTAGAGTTAGAGGGGCGGCGGCTGCGCAACCTCGTTGGACCATCTAAATGGCTGGACCTGATCTTGGATGCCCTCAAAGGCCTGCGAAAAGGGATCAAGCACGCCGACCTGATCATTGAGCACCCTGAAGTGTTGAATGAAATCCCTTGGTTGAGCGAATACCGCTCACGCGAGATTCTATCTTTACCTGGCTCTCGACCCTTGAGGCTGGAAAGAGAAGAGATCGCGCCAGAGCTGGTAAAGACGGTTACAGGAGTAGAAGAAGGCAAACTCGGTCCTAATCAGGATATTCACCTGGCGGAGCCGTTAGATATCTGGGTGCCAGAAGCGCGCGGCTCATCTGCCAGGGTGTTCACAGGGCATTTGCGCAATCGCGCAGGTCAAACAGAGCAGTACGCCCTCAAGGTGATGCGACCGAAGCGGATCGAGTATGCGCTGCCGCTGTTTAGAGAAGAAGTGCAGGTGCTTTCGATACTGCGGGATGTGCCAGGCATTTCCCCACTGGTCGAATGCGGCTTTCTTCGCATCGAAGAGGGGCTGGACTTCCCCAGCGACGAGACCCACCGCAGTGCTGCTCATCTAGAGGGGCAAGTAGTGCGTTATGGTGCAGAGGAAGCCCAAAATTTCCTGGCTTCCATGGAGCGCTACATTGCTCAAGGCTGGCTGCCATATCTAGCGCTGGTGAAAAGAGACCCCAAGCATAATCTCATGGTGTATTGCGATGCAGGGTATACTCATGGCTGGTTCTTGCCTCTCAGAGAAGGTCTACTACTGGCAATCCAAATATGCGACATCCTGCAAATCGCCCATGACCGGAATATCGTTTACCGCGACCACAAAATTCTGCATTTTTATTGGGAACCCCAGCCCCCAGGGGTTGTGATGATCGACTGGAACATTGCCAAACGGCAACCCGAGGGTTTATCGGAAGCCGAAAAGCAATTTGACCTGGTACAATTCGGCGCTAGGGCGCTCCACCACATCATCACCGGACGACCTGCTCCAGGCGCACTGCCCGTGGGGCCAAACCGCCCAGAAGAAATTGAGCGCAGCGCGCTGAGCTATACGGTAAGCTGGACATACGACGATGAGCGCCTGCCAAACCGGGTCAAAGAGATTTTGGAGCAGGCACTTAACCAGGGGTATACTCACGTCAAGGCATTGAGGCAAGATCTGGCGCAGGTACAACAGCAAGCACCCGAACCAGCCCAGAACAGAGGCAAAAAGTAATGAACCAGTTTGATGAATTGGATACACAAATCGCCCAATTGATGGAGCGTGAGGCAGCCACCCTGGCTGAATTGCGAAATTTACTGCTGGAAGTCGAGGAATTTATCAATTCCGAACAATACCAGTCGCTTTCCATCGATGAGCGCAACCGCCTCCAGGCAGCCCGTAAAGAAGTGATTGGTCGCATTCAAGGGGAGGAAAACGGGGCAAGCGATGCAGCCTCTTCGGAAAGTGAGCCTTCCACCCTGGACGAGAGCCTGGAGTCAGCTACCCCATCAACCCTTGAAAGCCCTGCCCAAGCAGAAGGGGTAAAGGGGCATAACCCGGTCGCGGAAGGGCAGATGGAAGTGGCGGAGAAACTGTTTTATAGCGGGCGGTATGCAGAGGCAATCCAGCTCTTCGACCGCGTGATCCAACTGGAGCCGAATTGGGAGCGGGCCAAACAGCACCGCTCAGAGGCCGAAAACTACCTGCGCACCGGTTATATCCCCGCGGTGGCTCTGCCCGCTGATGCTGCATCCGCCTACGGAAAAGCCCAATCGGCTGCCAGGGTAGGGCGATATTCGGATGCTATGGCGCTGTTGGAAAAGGCGCAGAACATCTTGCGGGAGATGGGCATCCAGCGCTGGCAAGAAGGTCAGGAGTTCGCCCAAAAACTCCAGGAGAGCGTCGATGCAGAGAATGTCTACGAAGAGGGGTTAGCTTCATTCCAACTTGGACAGCTAGACCAGGCCATCGAAAAAGTAGAAACCGCCGCGCGCGCCACGGGGATCCCGAAATACACGGATAAGGCTGGGGCTCTCCGCCAGGTCAAAGAAAGCCTTCGCTCAATGACTGAGTTGCTTAATCAGGCCAATATCGAGCCACAGGCGGCCTCGCAGATCAAGACCAACCTGGATGCGCTGATCGCAGAACATGGAGCGAACCCGGCATTTGATCGAATGATCGAGCGGTTGAAATCCGTTATCCCGCGAGTTGTTGAACCTCTGAAAGAACAAACTCGTGCCCTGAAAAACCAGGCAGAGCGGGCAACAACATTGGAAGAGGCACTGTACCTATCGCGGCAGGCAAAGCAAAACCTGAACCAGATCCGCAATCTGGAGGGGGTGGATGAAAGCCTGGATCGACTGCAAACTGAAATCGATGGGCTGCAAAGGCTGATCCAGAAATACGATTTTGACGTGCAATCCGCCATGCGGTCTTATGAAAACAGGCCAAGCTGGCCTGCTGAAGCCGCCCGCTTGAGCGCGGAGGTAAGAGAACGCTATCCCAACGATCCGGCGGTGAGTCGCTTGAACCGCAACTTACGCGGCTATCGGTGGAAACTCATGGGGATCAGGATAGCCGGCATCTTGCTCGGGATCATTCTCTTAGCTTTCCTCGGTTTCCTGGGCATGGGTAGGATTAGGGCTTACCTGATCTCCCTGACCCCCACGCCAACACCTACGGCGACAGCCACGCCGACCTTCACCCCTACACCCACTTTTACACCCACGTTGACTCCCACCATGACGCCCACCGCGACGCCCACTCTGACCCCGACTCCCTTGGTGGTCTTCACCCAACGGGATGTATGGGCGCGCAACGGCTGTTACGAAGACTTCACCGCGGTGGGAAGAATACCCGCCAGAGCCAACTTGCGCTTATTGCCCTCGGATCGGCGCTTCGATAACCTCAGCCGTGAATGCGTGCTGGTGGAATATCAAAGGGATGGTGCAGCTGTGATCGGCTGGGTGCTAACTGTGGACGTTGGAATCGACCTGCCGCCTACTCCAACCCGTTCGCCTTAGTCTCGTCTTTTCCCCCTACAAATAAACCCAGACTCAAGCCAACCACCGACATTAGGTCAGGTAGGTGCGGAACCATTCGAGCGTGCGCGTCCAGGCGTCCCGAGCGGATTCGGGATCATAGATATTGGGGCGCGTATCATTGAAGAAGGCATGCTGTGCACCCAGGTAGATACGCACATCATGCTTGACATTATGCGCCTCGAGTTCCTTCCTGAAGGCGTGCACCAGATCAAGCGGAATGCTATGGTCGTGTTCGGCATACAAACCGAGCAAGGGAGCCCGGATACTGGCAGCCAGGTTGAGATCGCGCGGCATTCCATAAAAAGACACTACCGCATCCACCTCTTGGCTGGCAGCCGCGGTGACAACAGCTAGACCACCACCCATACACCAGCCCACAACACCGACCTTCTTGGGAGAGACCTGCTCCAATCCTCGCAGGAATTGAAGCGCAGCAACGATTTCCTGCACAGCCCGATCCCGGTCCAGCTCCATCGCCAGCTTGCGCGCTTCGTCCGGCTCGCTGGCTGCCTGCCCGTGATATAGATCGGGAGCCAGGGCGACGTATCCATGGTGAGCAAAGCGCTCGCATACATCCATAATATGGGGCACAAGCCCCCACCACTCCTGGATAACAACCAGACCGGGCGCTTTATCTTGCATTGGCCTAGCCAAGAAAGCGGGTGTGGTCTGTCCATTGGACGGGTAGTCGATCATGCGGTTGATAATCTCACTCATAGGAAGCCTCCGTTAATAGACCAGTCATCTCGGCGCTGATCTCCCAAAGCCGCCTGGCGGACTGCAAATCATAGGATTCTGGACTCGATGGTACCGGCATTTGTTTGACAAAATATTGACCTGAAACACTCTCCAGATCAGGCGAAGAAGCCACGTAGACGGGCGTGCGAGCGCCCTCCTCGGGGCTGAGCGCACGCAGCGTGGCGATGGGCATAACCAATTTTGCCAAGGGGCCGTTATTTTTACCAATATTGGTCGCCACGAAACCAGGGTGGGCGGCGTTGGCGGTCACTGCAATGCCTTCTAGCTTACGGGCCAGCTCATAAGAGAAAAGCAGGTTGGCGAGCTTTGATTGACCGTAGGCCTGGAAGCCGGAATATTTGCGT
>DATCYX010000238.1:0-4710 GCA_036526235.1 Anaerolineales bacterium
CGTTGCTGATGAATTATGGAAGTGGGAGTAAAGCCCTTTCCCTATGGATATTTTTCAGTTAATTCTGTAGCTGTCCGGCAATCCGAAGCGGACCTTGTGGTTGAGCGCCACACACCTGACCCGCGCTTCGGTTTGATGACGGATCACATCCCGAGCGTTTAGACGGTCGCTAAATTGGATATAAACCGAAAAATGGCTGTTTCGGTAAATGAACGGCGATGATAGCTGTTTTGTTCGTTCCATTCCCCTCCCGTATTCACAAATCCGGCGTAAGATTTCACGGCGCGGATGGTTCCAGATCCATTATCTCACCAGAAAACGACATCGCAGCAGGATTGAATCTTGATCTTGCGCACCCCTTTGGCGGCGGATGTCTTGTGTATGCATTCTCTAAGTCATAAGCGCCATCAACAAAAATTGTTCAATTTCGGTCTGCGTTTGTTGCTGTAACCAGCTACTGTTTCAGTAGTATCCACACCCAGGTGCATTGTTTGCCATAACAATGCTGTCGCATTTTCTACTCACCCTCCCCAAATAACTTATAATTCGGTGCTCCCAATCCGGAAAAATCGATCTTTTAGAAATCTTGTCTGCCCCTTTTATTAATGCTTGATTAGTTAGAATTTTCACATTCTATCATGATTCTCCGTAATTGGGTGATCAAATTTGTCAGGTGAATGACAGCTGATTGTCAGAATCCAAGACCATGTAATCAACCTGAGCGACTTCAAGTGGCAGGTCGGCAACAACTAGACAGGCTCTGCGGCTTGAGCGTGGGCAGTGAAGGCGTTCTGCAACTTTAATTCGGGAGCCAAGCCGGTAGTGACCAGTTTCCCTTTTCGTTCATCATCTGGTCAGCACCCGGGCTGTGGTCGAATGCCACCACTCCTTTATAAATATAGACAAAAACCGTTCAAGATCAACTTGAACGGTTTCGGATGCCCCCAAGGGGACTCGAACCCCTGTTTTGGCCTTGAGAGGGCCACGTCCTGGGCCACTAGACGATGGGGGCTGAGAGCGCAGAAATTCTACCATGCCAATTTACCAACGTCAACATCCCACCTCTTCCTCCAGGGCAATTGCATATGCCCTGAGGGGCATGCGCACTCCCGCAAAGAGAGTGTTTGGGGTGGGAAATCGTCCTAATGCGATTGCCCTACCTCTTCCTACTTGGCACAGCTTTCACAGGATCGAAACCTATAGAGAAGATGTCTATAAATAAGCGGTAGAGCATCCTGATTAAATCCACAAACACGCTCTTGTGATAACCCTGTCCACTTGGCAGTATAATAGAGCCGGCATGCCAAACACGATAGGGCTTCCAGGTATCGCATGACAACCCTAACTCTCCCGTTTTTCGCCATCATGCTGCTGATCCAAGTGGGTGTTCTGGGGACAGCGGTGCTTTTCACCCACCGCTTGAGCACGCGCTTCGGCCTCATCCCATTGCTGATCGTCTTAGGAGCCCTCGTCACAGCCTTAGAGTTTAACTGGCTGGGCTACATACACATCCAGACCAACACGCTGGAGATTAGCTTACCGCAAGCCTCATTCTTGTTGCTGCCAGTGATTTTGCTGGGCATTTTGATTATCTACATTATCAATGGCACTCAGCCGGCGCGGACCGCTTTAGTTACCCTGTTACTTCTTTGGCTGGGGCTGGCATTACTGCGCACCATGCCTGATTTCAAGGCGAGCCTGGGTAACGGGCAGATTCTCACCAATGGGTCTCTCTCTCAGCCGTTCGGGGTAGTGGCCTCTGCCTTCCGACTGGGGGCTGCGATGGTGGTCATGATCATCATCTACCAGGCGTTAAGCAACCTGAGAAACCGCTATCCCAGTCGTGCAGCAGCTTCATTGGGGTTGCTGGCAGCCGTCTGGTTGGATGCAATTTTGTTTTCACTGCTTACCTCTTCTAGCGCGCCCATTCTAGCCAATTTGATTCTTATTCTTTTGGGGGGCAATACGTTGGCAGTCGTCACCTTATGGCCTCTGTTCTCAATCTATTTAGGCCATTTTGCTGTTTACTTTCCTGAAACCGGTGCTAGGACGCCTCGCCTAGCTCTGGACTTGTTTTCCAACACAACCGAGCTTGAGGCGCGCGCCCGTTATCAAATCAGCCTTTTACGAACCATCAGCCAGATCAGTCAACTGATCGGCAAGACAAGCGACCCCCAGATCTTACTGGAACGTGCCTGCCAATACCTTGTCTCCAACCGTGCTTATTCACTGGTGTGGATCGGCATGGTCCACCCGGCGCGTGATGGCTCCCAACTCGAAATCCATCCAGCCGCGCGTGCCGGACGGGGGCGTCACATCATTGAAGATATCCACACCTCGCGAAAGGGAGTATCTGAGCGCAGCAACCCGGCTGAAACAGCTGCCCAGAGTGGACAAGCCTTCTTGATCCAGGATATCGCCCAAACCACACAAGACGCCCCCTGGCAAGAGGCTGCCCTTCAATATGGATTTCTCTCATCAGCCGCTCTCCCCATGCGGCATGCCGGGCATACCCTGGGCGTGCTCAATATTTTCGGAGAAGGCCCAAACGCGTTCGACCGTGAAGAAACGGACCTCCTGCAAGAGCTGGCGGACGAGCTAGCACACGCCCTGATCAGCCTCGAAGCGCGCCAGCAGCAAGCCATCCTGCACACTGCAGTGGAGACAATGCAGGACGGTCTATTCATCACCAATATGGAAGGACGAATTCTCTACGCCAACCCGGCGATCGCGCAGCTGCTTGAGGTCAGCTCCCAGGAATTAGAAGGCCTAGATATTCGCAGGGTATTCCCAACCAACGGACAATTCCTGCCTTTTGACAAGCTACGGTTAGCCATAGAGAGAGACGAGAAAGCCGATATTGACCTAGAGCTAAGGCTCTCAGATCAACGCAATGTATATTTTTCTATCCGGGCGTCATTAGCCATGGATACAATCTCCCAACCTGCTTATGTGGTAATCAATCTCCGAGATACCACTCGCCACCACCAATACGAGCACCAACTTCTTACGCTTAATCGTTTCACGACCGAGCTTGTCCAGGCTCATGAAGTGAATATCCTGATGGATCGCCTTTTTGTCGCCGGCGAATCCTTACTACAGGCTGACGCCAGCAGTTTCTTTCTCTTGCAAGGTGATAATCATTCCATTGCCCAAAGCTTCACCCACAACCTGCCTGCCCTTAAACTGGAAAACCTAACTAGCTTAAACGAACTGCTGCCTGATACGATCCCCTACCCAACCCGACAGCCCATCGTTATAGCCGAACCTCAAGATAAGCCAGGATACGCAGCCCGACTAGAAAATTTGACGGGGGGCATGCAGACCTTGTTGTACCTGCCCATCTTGCTGCAAGACAGGCAAATTGGGGCTTTATCGTTGTTTTACCGCCAGGTGCGCAAATTCACCGAGGAAGAAATCCAGCTTGGTCTCACCCTGGCGCACACGCTGGCAATCTCCCTGGAGAACACGCGCCTGTATCAGGCCGAGAAAAGCCAGCGCGAGTTCGCCGAAGCACTGGCGCGCGGAGCAGCAGCACTAAATAACAGCCTGGAATTCGATCGGGTACTGGACCAAATCCTTGATCAAACGCTGGATGTCGTCCAATGCCGTTCAGTCAATATCATGCTGATCGAAGGCGATCAGGTACGGGTTGTCCGCCATCTGGATAAATCAGACCCAAGCGAAGCCAAACGCCCCGTGACGGGAAAAGCGCTTTCCCTGTTGCTACCCACATTGCAGCAAATGCTCAGCAGCGGCAAACCCCTGGTGATACCAAATACATCTCAGGATCCCTTGTGGCAGCAGCTTGAGCAGACCACCTGGATTCGTTCATATGCTGCCGCGCCGCTCCAAGTCCAGGGTCGCATGATTGGCTTCTTGAACATGAACAGCGATGAGGTGGGCTACTTCACAGCCCAAATCTTCCCCCGCTTGCAAGCCTTCGCAGACACGTCTGCCGCGGCAATCCAGAACGCCAGCCTGTATAAAGAAAGCCAGATGCGCGGAGAGGAACTTGCTACCCTGGTAGAGGCCGCTGCGGTGGTCTCCTCCAGCCTGGACGTCAACCAGGTTCTCCAGGTAGTGGCTGAGCAAATGATAAGCCTGCTGAATGTCAGGGGTTGTGCGATCTCGGATTACGATCCTGAAATCAAATCGGTCAAGCTCATATCGGATTTTGGGCCCATTGAGTGGCTGAACAACAAGGAAAGAGATAAGCCATATTATCTAGATGAATATCCATTAACACGTCAGGTACTGGTAACAGGGGAGCCGCTTCTGGTGCGTGTTGATGACCCTGATCTTGAAGCGAACGAGCGCAGGTTCATGGAGCGAAACCATATAAAAGTATCGCTGATGCTTCCATTGGTAACCAGGGACCGGACGATTGGACTGGTCGAGCTTATCGATGATCGCCTGGACCACAGCTTTTCCGAGAGCGAGATTGAGCTGGTGCAAACCCTGGCGTCGCACGCAGCGATCGCCATAGAGAACGCCCGCCTTTACCAGCATACCCAGAAATACGCGGAAGAGCTGGAGGATCGCGTGCGCGAGCGCACACTAGAACTACGCAACGCCAAAGAACGTATTGAGCACATCCTGGTCTCTGTTCCTGATGCCATCATCGTGCTGGATGAGGACAACCGCCTGATCCAAGCCAATCCATCTGGCGATGCTCTGATAGTACAGGCTAACGAACAGGGTTTGGAT
>DATCYX010000239.1:0-2393 GCA_036526235.1 Anaerolineales bacterium
CAAAGCGCAGATAGCGCAGCGCAATGGCTGTTTGGACGTTAATAAACAGTGCCCAAAGCGCAAACGGTGCGATGCGGGCCAGATAGGAACCTACGTAGGGGTCATCATTCTTCCAATTTAAAAAAAGGAGGTTAAGGTACACAAGGAAGCTCGCGCCCGACAATCCAATTGTTCCCCAATAGACCCAGGCCTGACGAGAAACGTTGCTCAGGTGCTCCGCCAGTATTATTGCCCAATCAGGCTTGCGCCAGGATCGCCACGCGGCCCAGCTGAAGGTCAACGTCAGGAGCAATGCCGGAGTGAGCAATAACAACCGGCTGGGGGAAAAGCCAAATAGCCCCCCTGCTACCCCGCTACCAGGCAGGATCAGCAATAGCCCGAGGGCGAGCAGACCCTCCAAACAAGCCAGGCTGAGATAGATGCGGAGGACCACAATTCGATGATCGCCCAACATGTACTCATACTTTCTCATGGTTGAGGTAGCTCGCAATCCAGTGAGCCTGCGCGCGGCACAAGTAATTGGACGCGCACTTCTTTATACGTCTTCTCAGGAGCGTAGAAACACAGCACAGGTTCCGAGACCCATTTCACCTAGGTGTATAGTGACTTCTGAATTTATTATTTGCAATCAAGGGAACCCTCTCTGGGTAAAAGAAGCTGCACTCTCACTTCTTGGAAAGTGCTCAGGGGCTTGTAGTAGCAAAGTATCTTTTTAGAAACCCAACTTACCCAGGCGTCATTCTCGGCGCCAAATTGATAATCGCTGCCATGGTACCTAATGAATAATGGCTCGCTCACAATCAACGCAAATCTCTTTATTTCCAAATCCTGATAGAATTGTTCAAAGTATTGAGCATCACCTGCCATGGCGTTGTCCATCAGGAGCTTTTTCTCATACTCCGGCACCAGAGGGATTCTTTGAACATAACCAAAAGTGAGAAGTTGGCGCTGGTCCAAGAAAAGAATTTCGCCCTGCTCATTAGCGTTTGCCACCTCTTTGCGAATTATATTTAAAGCTCTGTCGACATAGTCTGCGGGTGGGAGGTTGATTGGTCTAATCCAACGCAGGGATGGATAAGCAAAGAAGATAAACATCACTACCATGAGCGATTGAATCCATTTGGGATGTAGGTTCAACTGGGTTAACTCCTGATAGCCTCCCGATGCCCATGCTAACGCTGATGCAAATACTAGACCAATCAGAAACATATCCAAATTGTGCAGATTACTTCCACCACCTATCTTTACGCTGATGATAATGCCCACTCCCAAGAATAAAAGCAAGTTCATGAGGATAATTAATCCCGGCAGCCAATCCAACTGCCAGCGTCGAATCCATAACAGGTAGAATAAATAAATAATGCATGGCAAAGTGGCAACCAAGAGACCGAGTAAAATCCCTAGTTCATAGGTTGGATTTGGTAGCAAACGCCCCCATAGGAGCGGTTGGCGCGAGATCATTGAAGACACTCCCTCTACGCTGACAATATCCATCCCCGGCGCGGCAGCCTGGCCAGATATATCGCTAGGCCTTAAGATTGAAGTCGCTGCCTGGAAAATCACTTGCCAGCGAGGCAGGACATACCCTCCAAAAAGTCCCGCCAGAACAGCTCCAACAGCTGGCATGACCCGCTTAGGGTCAAACTTCGATACGGAAATCTTTATCACCCCAAAATAAATCATGCTGGCCCACATTGCTGGCGCAAATATCCAGGTGTACCGACCAATATTGAGGTAGTATCCAGCCATAGCGATTAAGATAAGGGCCATCCAATGCGGAGTAAACCAAGCTATCGCAACGAAGATAGCACCTAGCACCAAGGGGGTGTAGATTGGACCCTGACTCATAAAAGCTAGGCTCCATAATCCAGCCAACATCCAAAGCTTCCCTAACTTTGCGCCTTTCATAAAAACGATCCAGCCGAAAATTGCATAGGGTATCGTGAGGAGGAAAGCATTCCAAGCTCTAACCGCCATGATAGAGACATTCGGTAGGAGAAATGGGAGTCCCCAAAGCGATTGTCTTCCAAGATCTAAATAGGCAAAAATGGGTCGATCGCTGGGGTAATCGTAAATTGCGCGTCCGAATAATACGGAATAATCCCACATCCGGTTGCCTTCTGACCAAGTCAAAGAGAAAGGATAATCAGTTATCCCCGCAGCAGTGCTTCCAATTATTAAGCCGCTGGTCACCAGGAGAATGCTAATGGCTAGATTGGGCAAGGTGACCAACTTGGTCTGGCTTCGTGTTAATAATACGCAAACCATATAACTCGACACTAAAAATACCACCAGGCGGAATGGCAATCCAATAAATTCACCACACCATCGGGAATATTGCATAAACCATAATGGGGTTAGTAAGGGAATAATGATTATTAACCCACACAGCG
>DATCYX010000240.1:0-2317 GCA_036526235.1 Anaerolineales bacterium
GGACCGTGTGAGCATGGCAAGCGCCTTCTTGGGTATCTCGATGCCTGGCTTCTGGTTAGGCATCATCCTCATCCTCTTCTTTTCGGTGCGCCTGAACTGGCTGCCAGTACAGGGCAGGATTGACTTCGATGCCAATCTGCAAGATATCACGGGTTATTTTGTACTGGACAGCTTGCTCTCAGGCAATCGGGAGGCGCTGATCAGCAGCTTGAAGCACTTGATACTCCCTTCCATTACCCTCGCAGCGCCAGTTGCGGCGGTAGTAGCCCGCGTGCTGCGCTCCAGCATGTTGGAGACGTTGCGCTCGGATTACGTCACTCTGGCGCGTAGCAAAGGCGCCACAGAATGGAGCGTAGTGCTAAAGCATGCCCTGCGAAACGCCCTGATACCCACTGTGACGGTAGTCGGCTTGCAAGTGGGCATCTTGCTGGGCGGAAATATGGTTGTGGAAACCGTCTTTGGTTGGCCGGGACTGGGGCGCATGGTGGTGAGCGCCATCTTTGACCGCGATTTTCCGCTTATCCAGGGTTCCGTCATGATATATGCTTTCACTTTCGTGATGGCTAACCTGATCGTGGATGTACTCTATACCTATCTCAATCCAAAGATTTCCTTATAGACACCTAACTTGTATTCATTTCAATGGCACACATTAAATCGATAGGAAAGCTAAACCGATGGAAGTAGCCCCCCAAGTTCGAACCCCATTCTCGCACCAGGTCTATGTGTGGCGAATCCGGCTGGCGATTTGGCGACAAAATACTGCTGAATTTCTATACGAGCTGCGCAAGCACCCTCTGGCATTGCTCGGTGGTTTGGTGATCGTTGTATACGTGGTATTAGCCATCTTTGCCGGGCAAGTAACCGTTTACGACCCGGTCCGGGGGAATCTACGCTTGCGCCTGGATCCCCCGGCCTGGGAGGAAGGCGGCAGCTGGGAGTATCCGCTGGGCACCGACGCCCAAGGCCGAGATTTGCTCACGCGCATCATCTATGGCGCTCGGGTTTCCTTACTTGTAGGTTTTCTATCAGTGGGCATTTCAGTGATTTTGGGCATGATCACCGGCACCCTGGCTGGCTATTACCGAGGCTGGTTCGATAACCTGATCTCGCGCTTTGCCGACCTATTGCTAGCATTCCCATTTTTGATCTTTGCCATTGGTATGATGGCTTTCTTGGGGCCGGGTTTCATCAACCTGATCCTGGCACTGACCTTCAAAGGGTGGGTGGAGTTCTTCCGGCTTGTGCGTGGAGAGATGCTCTCTGAAAAGACCCAAGAATACGTAGAAGCTGCCCGTGTGGCTGGCTTGAGCCACCTGGCGATTATCGCTCGCGAGATTATCCCCAATATTATCCAGTCGGTGTTTGTGCTGGGCACTTTGAGAATAGGCTATATGATCATCATGGAAGCCAGTCTGAGCTTTTTAGGGCTTGGCATCCCTCCCTCCATCCCGGCTTGGGGTTCGATGGTCTCGGCAGGGCGAGATTATATGCTAGTAGCGTGGTGGGTTTCCACCTTGCCCGGTATTGCCATCTTGATCCTGGTACTAGCGATCAACCTATTCGGCGAGGGATTGCGTGACATCTTAGATCCCCGCCTGAAGATTGAAGGATAATCCACAGCACGTGTGAGGCCCGCATGCCAAAACAGGCTTTACTTGAGCTACAAAATCTTACGACAGTATTTCCTACCCGGCGCGGACAGGTGCGCGCAGTCGAGAGTCTGAATCTTGAATTATTCGAGGGCGAGATTCTTGGGATCGTAGGCGAATCTGGCTGTGGCAAAAGCACAGTGTTACTCTCCATCTTGCGCCTTATACGCCAGCCAGGTTATATTGCGTCCGGCAAGATTCGCTACCGGGGTCGCGATCTGCGAGAACTCTCGACACCAGCGATGCGCTCCGTGCGTGGCAAGGAAATCGCCATGATTTTCCAGGATCCACAGTCCACCCTAAATCCGGCTTTTACGGTGGGCGAGCAGATTCGCGAAGCCTTGCGCCTGCACCATATCGTCCCGGGTAACCCATATCCCTGGCCTCTTGATTACGTCGTTCGCACGCGTGAGAAAAAGCGCGTGCTGGAGGTGATGGAGGAAGTGGGCATCCCCTCGCCCATGGATCGCTACGCATCTTTCCCTCACCAGTTCTCCGGTGGGATGCAACAGCGCGCCCTAATAGCCACAGCGCTGGTATGCGGGCCAGCACTGCTGCTGGCAGATGAGCCAACTACAGCGCTGGATGTAACCATCCAGGCTCAAATCATCGACCTAATGCGCCGTATCAACCAGGAGCGTGGTACCGCTATCATCCTGGTGACG
>DATCYX010000241.1:0-8096 GCA_036526235.1 Anaerolineales bacterium
AATTGCGCTCCGTGTCAGGAATGCCTGGAAGCCTGCCCGATCTATATGGGTGAGTTTTCACCAGCCACAAATGGTGGTGCTAAGGCGATCTCTGCCGCTACACGCTGGTTGGAGTCTTGTATCTCCTGCGGTATGTGTGACGATGCTTGCCCCAAGCAAATGCCACTGACCGCAATGTTCCGCCATATCCATCACGCCTTGCAGGATGATATTAACCTGACTCCAGCCTCTAACCTGGCAGGAATTGCTTCCTAGGAGGTTGCCATGCCGCTTCGCCAACAAACTGATCCACAGCGGATCGGATCTATACTACATCATGTTTTCTCTTTGCCGTACCCACCTGTCGCGCGTTGCCGGTTGTTGAGCTCAGGCTTTGGGTATGGCTACATGCTGAAGACGACCGATGACCTGAGCGGTTCAAAAGCTTGCCTAGGTTGTGGCTGCTGTATGGATGCCTGTCCTGTGCTGGCTCGAGACTCCAGCCGTAGAATACGCAGTGAAGCGCGCACCTCCATGGCATTGGAGACCTTAGTGGGCGACGACTGCGATCGTTGCGGGAACTGTGCACTGGCTTGCCCACAGGTTGATCCTACCATCAAGCATTTTCTGGTGCAAACACATTTAGCCGAAGGGATGGCCGAACTACTGGTTAAGGCCACATCAGACGAGATGTTCGTGCTGGATGTCATGTTAAGTGATTGGAGTTCGCCATGACAGAAATTTTCATTATAGGTCAGCGTTATGAAGTCCCCGAGGGTTTGACTATTCTGAGGGCTTTCGAGTGGGCTGGATTTCGCCTTACGCGTGGTGTCGGCTGCCGGGGGGGATTTTGCGGGGCTTGCGGTACTGTTTACCGCTTGAACAGCGACTACCACCTGCGGTACGCCTTAGCCTGCCAAACAGTGGTGCAGCCCGGCATGGTTCTTGGGCAGATCCCATTTTTCCCTGCCCAACGCCCGGCTTATAGGCTGGAAGAACTCAAGCCCGAGGGTGAAACTTTCCTCGATCTTTACCCGGAAATACTGCGTTGTTTCGGGTGCAATACCTGTACAAAGTCCTGCCCGCAGGACCTGGATGTGATGAGCTACATGTCCGCGGCCTTGCGCGGAGATCTACAAGCTCTGGCTGATCTCTCCTTCGACTGCATCATGTGTGGCCTTTGTGTAGCCCGCTGTCCGGCTGAGCTGGTGCCGCCAAATGTAGCCCTGTTGGGTCGTAGACTGTATGGGAAGTACCTGGCCCCAACAGCAGACCATCTGCATCGGCGCGTGCAAGAAATGGAGTCGGGGATATATCTGGATGCTATTTCTGAGCTTAAAAATTTGCCGTTAGCAGATCTGAAGAAACGGTATAACACCCGGGAAATTGAAGCATAGACCGATTGGTTTGAGGAGTGAGGTAACCAATGGATTTTGAATTTTCATCCGATACCCTCATGCTCCGCGATATGCTGCGCCGTTTTGTGCAGAAAGAGGCCCGGCCGTTGGAGATGAAATACTTTACTGCCGGGGTCCTGGCACCCGAAGAAAAAGCCCGCCTGCACCGTTCGATCGAACAGATGGGGCTGTGGGGTCTGACTGCCCCCGAGCAGTTTGGGGGTGGCGGGCTAGACTTGGTGAATTGCTGCGTTATCCAGGAGGAGCTTGGTCAGACGTTTATCCCGGTTGAGATTGGCGAGGTGACACCCCTGCTGTTCTCTTGTAGCGGTGAACAAGTCTCTGGCTACCTCGAGCCTGCACTGGCGGGTGAGCGGAGGGCCATTCTGGCCGCGCGTGAGCCCGGAAGTTGCCGCCCTGATAACTGGACAACCCATGCTTCGGTTGTAGAAGGCGGGCCTTCCAGTGGTTTCCGGCTTAACGGCAACAAGGTCATCGGAGTGCAGCCCGACCCGGCCGATTTCTTTATCGTCATCGCCAACGGTCACGAGCAGCGTTTCACTGCTTTCCTCATCGATGGCGACCACCCTGGACTCGAGGTTTCTGCGAATGGTGAGTTCACTCTTGCCCTGCGAGATTGTGAGGTAGGCAAAGAAGCCGTTCTGGGCGAACCGGGAGGGGCATTTGGCCTCGGGGTGCAAGAAGCACCGCGCGCGTGGATTCAAACGGGTGCCCGCACCGTGGGTATCGTGCAACGCTTGATGGAGATGGCAGTGGAATATGCCAGAGATTGGGAGTCTCTCGGCGCGCCGCTGGCAATTCGTCCGGCGATACAGCGCATGATAGCAGAGATCAGCGTGGAGCTGGAGAGCTCTCGCTGGCTGGTTTACCATGCCGCCTGGCTAGCTGACAAGGGAGAGACGGATGAAACGCGGTTTCAAGCCGCTCAGGTCCGCTTGGCAACTGCCGAAATGCTCAAGCGCGCAGTGGATCGGGTGACCATGATCTATGCAGGTCCGGGGCCTTCTACCCAAATTGAGCCGCAGCGGCTTATCCGCAGTGTTGTTCCTATGGACGCGCTGGAACTAACCTTAGAAAATGCCCGCGCAGCGATTTCAACCCAGGTATTAGGCCTTCAAAACTTAGGAGGTGACTCATGAACGTATATCGCGTTCTTGAGGTACGTGACGGGGATGTGGTTAGCACACTGAGAGAGTTCATGGCTGAATGGTGGGATTATTACCAACCAAATGTGCTGCTGGCGCCGGTTGAATCTGCTGATCGGCGTGGCTTCCGCCCGAAGGTGATCAATAACCCCGCGGAACTGGCTGGAATAAATCCCTTTGCCCCAGTGATGCAGGAGAATGCAGCCCTCGCTGCCAGCCGTTTGATCCATGACCATGCTGGTGAGCAGGTGGCAGTCATGTTGCGCCCGTGTGAACTGCGCGCTTTTGTGGAGCTTAGAAAACGGCAGAGAGAAATGGAAAGCCAGGATAACGTGACCGTCATCGGGGTTGATTGCTTGGGCACGTTCACCCAGGCGGATTACAGACGCCATATCGACCTGCGCGGGCCTGATGATGTCACCGCTGAGGTGTTGAGCAACGCCGCTGAGGGTGGCTTGCGGCCTCAGCGCTTTCGCACAGCCTGCCAGATCTGCGATTGGCCAGCTCCACGCGGCGCTGATATGACCATCGGAACAATCGGTGTCGCCTCCAACAAACATCTCTTGCTTATTGCCAACGATGAGAAGACGGATTCGAACCTGGGATTGAATAGCCTGACAGATCATTTAGCTAACGAATACCAGGCCTCTCGCCGGGAGACTGTGGTTGGTGCGATTGCTGATGCACGGACCGGTTTAAGAAAAAGTATGATCGAAGATATGCAAGGTGTCTGCCGGTTTGACGACTTGGGCTGCATACTAGCCTGGTTTGCCAATTGTTCGTTGTGCGGCGAATGCCTAAAAGCCTGTCCAATCTATGATAACGAGTTTGCCGATTTGGTGAATCAAGCTGGCGCGCTCAAGGTGGATCGCCCGCCATTGAAAGATCTGGTCAGTTTAAGCCGCTGGCTGGCTTCATGTGCCGGTTGCGGCATGTGTGAAGAGGAGTGCGCTATGGATGTGCCCCTCGTTCTGCTGATCTCAGCCCTCAGTCATCGCATACGCGAGAAGATGCATTACCGAAGCGGTGATCCTGCTCAGCGGCTCCCCTGGGTCTCGGGGTAAAACCCGTCGAGTTGCGCAATCTAATTGTCCTATTAATGGGAGGTGGAAATGTCCTATCCGGCCATAATTCGTGAATCGATGCAGAAAGTTGAAGCTAGCCGGGCACGCCGCACCCAGGAAACTCATCCGCGCTTTAGTCCGCAGGAGAAGGAAGAGATCTTGCGTAAATTCCATCCAGACTATATCGCCGAGGCTTTTCGGGGGCTGCGTCTGGGTCCCAATAAAGGCGATCGCGCCCCGCGCGAATTGGTCGATGTGCTGGAAGCACCTTCTCTCCTGTCATCAAGTTATGATCTGGACCGGGAGCCTGACATGACCTGCGACCTGCTGGTCATTGGGGGTGGGGGAGCTGGGGCCAGCGCGGCTCTGCTGGCGCAGGAGAATGGTGCTGAGGTTCTGGTGACTACCAAGCTGCGTTTTGGGGATGCCAACACCATGATGGCTCAAGGAGGCATCCAGGCGGCAGATAAAGACAATGATTCGCCCGCCATGCACTATCTGGACGTATTGGGAGGTGGGGCTTTTAGCAATGACCCCGATCTAGTAGAAGCCCTGGTGACAGATGCACCCATGGTCATTGCCTGGCTTGAATCGTTGGGGGTCATGTTCGATAAAGAGCCAGATGGCGTCCTGCGCACCATTCACGGTGGAGGCACCAGCCGCAAGCGCATGCATGCTGCCCGAGATTACACCGGTGCAGAAATCATGCGCACCTTGCGGGATGAAGTTCGCTCGCGAGACAATGGCAAAGCTGCCTCGATTCGAGTCTGGGAGTTCCGTCCAGCCATTGAGCTGCTCTTGGACGACAAGGGTCAGGCTGCAGGGGCAGTGCTGAAAGACCTGGATACAGGGAGATTTCTATATGTCCAGGCCAAAGCAGTCATCATTGCTACTGGCGGCAGCGGGCGACTGCATTATCAGGGATTCCCTACCACCAATCACTATGGCGCCACGGGCGATGGTTTAGTGCTGGCATATCGCCTGGGAGCCAAGTTGTCTTTCATCGATACCATGCAGTACCATCCCACCGGAGCAGCCTATCCAGAGCAAATCCTGGGGCAACTGGTGACGGAAAAGGTGCGCGGCCTCGGTGCGCAGGTCTGTAATATAGACGGGGAGCAGTTCGTCTTTCCACTCGAAACGCGAGATGTGGAGGCTGCCGCCTTCATCCGTGAGTGCGTTGAGCGTGAAGCAGGAGTTGTAACGCCTACTGGTCAGCCCGCAGTTTGGCTGGACACTCCCTTAATCGAGATGCTGCGAGGCCCTGGCACGGTAGCACGCGAGTTGCCAGCTATGGTGAGGCAGTTCAAGCGCTTCGACATCGATCTGCCGGGTGAGCCCATCCTGGTCTATCCCACCTTGCACTACCAGAATGGGGGTATTGCCATTCGCGCGGACGGAAGCACAGCTATAGCGGGTTTGTTTGTGGCTGGGGAGGCAGCCGGAGGTATTCATGGGCGTAATCGCCTGATGGGCAATAGTCTGCTGGACATCTGTGTCTTTGGGCGTCGGGCGGGTGCCAGCGCGGCCCAGTGGGCCCAGGCTGTCCAGCCGGGGCATCCCACGCTCGCCCACCTGCGGGATTGGGAGCGCGCTCGCCGTGATAGCGGACTGGATGGGGCTGCTGCTTCGCCGATGATCTTGCCGGACTATACTGTGAGGGAGCATTTGTAAACCAAGTAATTTCTTCGTCGTATCTTTGCCGCCTGGGGTGAAAACCGGTATCTGTAGGAAGATTACTGTTTTTGTAAATTAGATTAGTAAACCAGGCATATGGAGGTGAACCATGTCTGATCATGCTTCGGATCTCGATAAGTGTACCGAAGATGGACCTCAATCGGCGTTGGAAAGGAAACTCATCGAGGAATATCTGTCCGAGAAAGGTTATCATCTGAGCGATCTCCAAGCTCTACCGGAGAGGGAGGCGAGGCGTTTAATGCGAGAGGCGTGTAAGTACGCCTCCTTGAAGCTCGCAGAGGTCGAATCGCGCGCTCAGCTACGCAAGGAAATTCATTACCCTTCGTAAGGAGTGTCTCATGTTGAAAGAAAAACCATCTGTCAACGTCGACGAGCTGCTTGCCAAAGCCAAGAAGCCGTCGGCGGACGCACTCAAACTGCACCCGTTCTACCGGGGGAAAGTTGAGACGACGCTCAAGTGCGTCGTGCGCGATTTTAGAGATTTCGCGATTTGGTATACCCCGGGGGTAGCTGCGCCTTGCCGGGAGATCGCCGCAAACCCAGAGAAAGTGTATGAGCATACCAACAAATGGAACACGGTGGCAGTCGTCAGCGATGGCACACGCGTGCTGGGATTGGGTGATATCGGCCCAAAGGCCGGTCTGCCTGTGATGGAAGGCAAAGCCCTGCTGTATAAATACCTGGGCGGCGTGGACGGCGTTCCGATCATGCTGGATACCAAAGATCCCGACGCCATCATTAACACGGTGTTGTTATTGCAGCCCGGTTTGGGTGGCGTGAATCTGGAAGATATCTCTCAGCCTAAGTGTTTCTATATCCTGGATACGCTGCGGGAGAAAGCTGAAATCCCCATCTGGCACGATGACCAGCAGGGCACTGCCACGGTTACGCTGGCAGGCCTGATGAATGCTCTCAAGGTCGTAGGGAAGAAAAAAGAAGAGGCCAGGATTGCCTTCATTGGGTGCGGTGCAGCAAATGTAGCCTGCTCTCGCCTCATCTATGGCTGGGGTGTCGATCCTGCCAATTGTATTATGGTGGATAGCAAGGGCATCCTGGGCATGCACCGCAAAGACCTGGAGCTGCGCAAAGCTGAGTTCGTCGATAAGTGGCGACTTTGCCAGATCACCAATGCAGAAGGTCGCCAGGGCGATATACCCGCGGCGATGAAGGGTATGGATGTCGTCATCGCCCTCTCCCGCTCTGGACCAGGTGTGATCTTACCAGAGTGGGTGTCCAGCATGGAAAAGGACGCGATCCTGTTTGCCTGCGCCAACCCAATACCTGAGATTTGGCCCTGGGAGGCGCGAGAGGCTGGGGCGCGGGTTGTCGCAACAGGGCGTTCTGATTTCCCGAACCAGGTAAACAACTCGCTAGGTTTCCCGGGCATCTTTCGTGGTGCTTTGGACGTGCGCGCCAAGACCATCACGGACGAGATGTGCTACGCTGCCTCACAGGCGCTGGCTGACCAGATCGGCGACCGGCTGGACGAGGAACACATCTTGCCCACCATGGATGACTGGGAAGTGTATCCACGGGAAGCAGCGGCTGTGGCGATGAAGGCTCAGGAACAAGGTCTGTCGCGACTCCAGAAGAGTTACGATGAGCTGCTGGAAAATGCGTATGCGATCATCCGGCGTTCGCGCGACCTCACCCAGATGATGATGAAGCAGGGCTTCATACCCGAAGCTCCCGCTGAGTGATGGAAAAAGGACGAGGTGCCCCATGTACGATTTGATTGTGATCGGTGGAGGCCCTGCGGGCCTCACCGCAACGATATACGCCATCCGCAAGCGCCTGAATGTGCTGCTGGTTTCCAGAGATTTAGGCGGTAAGACAAATTACCGCTTATCGCTGCCCTGGATTGAGGACTACCAGGTGGTGCGCGGGTTGGAGGTGGTCAACAAATTCAAGAGCGAATTGGAATATCTCAAGTTCGCCCGCCTGCTCCAAGCGGTTGAGCGCGTAGAGCGCCGTCCGGAGGGCTTTGCAGTGTTTACCGAGGAAGGCAGGGAGCTGCTCACCCGAGCGGTCATCATTGCCACAGGGACACGGCAAAAGTTTCTTTCTGTACCGGGTGAGCGAGATTTCATGATGCGTGGCCTGTGCTATTCGGCAACCAGCTATGCACCGCTTTTCATTGACCGCAAAACTGTGGTGGTTGGTGACGGCGAGCTGGCGTTGCGCTCAACGGCTGAGCTAGCCACAGTGGCCAAGCACGTCCACCTGGTGGGGGTCAATCCCGATGCCCTGGAACTCCCCCTGGGACAGAAGCTCAAGGCGGCGGAAAACGTCACCATCCTGCAGAGCTATCAGGTCGTTGAAGTGAAGGGGAATGGTTATGCCGAGCGCATCATGGTAAAGGCGCCAGACGGCCATGCGGATCAAATTGAAGCCGATGGGACGTTTATTGAGATCGGTTTGATACCCAACTCGAAGATGGTCGAAGACCTGGTAAATCTCGACCAACAGGGGCGAATCGTGGTGGATTGCCTGGCGCGAACCAGCGTGCCGGGGATCTTCGCTGCCGGAGATGTGACCGATATCTATGCCGAACAGGTTCTGGTGGCGGTTGGGGAGGGTGCCAAGGCAGCGCTCTCTGCCTATGATTATCTCTTGCCTATGCTCTAACGCATAATACAAAATGCAGAATTGGGGTCGCTTGACCCCAATTCTGCATTTAAACAAGCGCCCCCGGCACGATCTCTGCCCGTAAAGATTGCTTCGCTAAACCAGGTGCGACGCACGTCTGACGTGCGTCGCACCTGGTTTAACCTTTATCTTACTGGCGCTGG
>DATCYX010000242.1:0-4690 GCA_036526235.1 Anaerolineales bacterium
CCCCATAGTTGGGGGTTGTTCTTTTAATCTCCCATCACCTCCCCGACTGCGTAACTTCTAAATATTATTCCAATATACTCGACAGAATAATTGGTCGCTTGTCAAGGCCGGTCTTCGAGTATCAAAACTGGTCAATATAAATCTGTCAAGGCTGAGTCGCTGGGTGATAAGATCCTAACCAACCGATTCTTGTGACAGAGATCGCTCAATTCCAAAGGAAATAAGAGTCTGCGTAAGCGCAACACTCAAGAATCCTGTTCCGTCAAATTCACAAAATATAACGCTTTATTGGGCTATAATTATCTTAATAACCCAATACCATCTCGCCCTCTCCAGAGGCTTCCCAACCCTCAATTTTGCTCCCCTTTTGGTGGGGCTACCATTTAGGTCTGAATTTCTATCTAAAACGGGTCCAATGGTTGAGCTTCTTAGAACAAAGCTATATATTCCCCACCCGCGGAAAGATCTGGTTTTTCGCCCAAGATTGGTGGATCGTCTTACCCAAGGGCTGGATAAGAAACTCACCTTAATCGCCGCCCCCGCCGGATTTGGTAAAACCACCTTACTAAGCGAATGGATCCCGAAAAGCCCGCGCCGTGTGACATGGCTATTTCTCGACGAGGGTGATAATGATCCAACCCAGTTCTGGGCATACTTCATCGCATCTCTGCAAGAATTGCACCCTGATCTTGGCGCCAATGCGTTGGCTCTTATCCAATCTCCACAGGCTCCCCCCATAAAATCCATCTTGGCGGAATTGATCAATGATCTGATTGTCTTCTCAGATCGCTTCGCCAGCGTGCTGGATGATTACCACTTCATTGATTCACAACCCATCCACGAAGCACTTTCCTTCCTGATCGATCATTTGCCAGCCAACGTGCATCTGGTCATTACTACTCGCGAAGACCCCGCTTTGTCTCTGGCCAGGCTACGAGCCCGGGACCAGCTCAACGAAATCCGTACCAGGGATCTGCAATTTACCCAGGAAGAGACAGGTATTTTTTTGCGGGACGTGATGGGATTAGCGCTCTCCGAGCAAGATGTGGCTGTGTTGGAAGATCGCACTGAAGGATGGGCGGTGGGCTTGCAGCTGGCTGGACTATCGATGCAGAGACAAGCCAACCTGAAGACATTCATCGCAGATTTCTCAGGCAGCCACCGGCATATATTGGACTACCTGACCGACGAGGTGCTCCAGCAGCAGCCGGAGAGCATCCGTTCCTTCTTATTACATACCGCCATCCTCGACCGCCTCAGTGGTCCACTGTGCGACGCCCTGACCCAGCGGGTGGGCAGCGACAAGACCTTAGCGCATCTGGAAGCCGCCAACCTGTTCTGTATCCCCCTCGACGAAGAACGGCGCTGGTACCGCTATCACCATCTTTTCTCCGACCTGCTGCGCAACCAGCTTACCCGCTCGCAACCGGAACTTGTACCCGAGCTTCACCGTCGCGCCAGCCGCTGGTACGAGGAAAATGGATATATCCAGGCAGCGATCGAGCACGCTCTGCAAGCTTCAGATCTGACTCAGGCAGCTCATCTGGTCGAACAGCACGCCATGCCAAAGCTCTATAAAGGTGAGGTCGCCAAGGTTTTGGGGTGGTTCGACAAATTGCCAGAATCGCTCATGCAATCCTCTCCCATGCTGTGCATCAGCAAGGCATGGTCGCTGGCCTTGATGCACCGCCAGAGGCGCACGGAAGAGGTTGAACAGGCATTGCAGGCTGCGGATGCCGCCCTAGATCTGGCAAATGCGGATGTAGCGCTGCGAAATCTGATTGCCGGTTACACCATGAGTATTCAGGCGTTCCTCATGAAATCACCAGCCTTAAATGGTGAAAAGCCCGAGAAGTGGATCGAGATCGCCCAAAAAGCGCAACAACTCCTGCCGGAAGATGAAAAAGCTATTCGCAGCGTTAATGCTTTAAACATCGGTGACGGGTATGCAACGCTTGCCGATTTGCCGGCGGCTGAGAGGGCCTTCAAACAAACTTTGGAGGACGGGGTGGCAGGCGGAGATTTCTATGCCGCCATTTATGGACCGATTAACTTGATCTTGATCACCATGATAAAAGGGCAGTTGAAAAACGCCTTGCAATTGTGCGAGACAAATATCGATCAGTTCAACCATTTATTAGCCGGGCAGAGCTTCCCGCCAATTGGCGCGCTCTATATCCTGAGGGGCTGCCTGCTTCTGGAGGAAAATCGCCTGGCGGAGGCGGAACAGGCATTGACACAGGGCCTGAGTCTCGTACGCTGGACCGGGGAGTTTAGGACCCACATGAAAGGCTATTCAGCCCTGGCGCGCCTTCGTTCCATTCAGGGTGACTGGACGGGAATGTCCGAATGTATAAAATTTCTCGAAGAGACCCGACCGGAGGGCGCCCTATACGCGCAAGCTTTGCGTCATCGTTTGTCGGTACATGATCCGGTTGCAAACAAGGCCAGTCTTGAGAATGCGCATCTTTGGGCGACGCAGGAGGCAGTCCGGTTTAGCAACTTACCAGACATCACTGGTGTGGATCCTGTGAGTGAAACCCATTTCCGGGCATACCTGAGCACGGCTCATGTTCTGACCAGGTTGGCAACACGAAATCCACAGGCTTATTCATTGCATGACCTTCACAATTACCTTGCTCGCCAGGAAAAGTTCGCCGAAGCCCACGAGCTTATTGGCTGGCTGATTGAGATGTGGATTATCAGGGCCTTGATGTATCAAGTGGAAGGAAGAGGGGGGGATGCATACCCTATGATACAGGCGGCGCTGAGCGCGTCGGCGCCTCGGGGCTATTTCCGAATCTTTCTGGATGAAGGCGACCTCCTGCGTCCCCTGTTGGAGTCTATTGTGCCTCGCCTGAAAGACAATGATCTTTCCGCTTTTACAAAGCGTTTGCTACAGGCAATGCCGGGAGAGTCTGCCAAAGGCAAAACCGATTTGGCTAACGAAGAGATATTAAGTGAGCGGGAGCTTGAAGTTTTAGATCTTTTGGCTGCCGGGCAGACCTATAAAGAGATTGGGCAGCAGCTCTTCCTCAGCCTGAACACAGTCCAATTTCACGTCAAGAATATCTATAGCAAACTGATGGTCAACAAACGGGTGCAGGCGATCGAGAAAGCTCGAGAGATGAAATTGATCTGAACGCAATGGCGAAACCACCACGATCAAACTGTTGCCGGGCTTGCTCAAACCGACCAGCGGGGTCGGCAAAATCCTTGGCGAAGCAATTCCGCGCACCTCCATTAGCGCACAATTTTTCGGCAGGTGGAATTTTGAAGATCAATCTTGAAAACGGCGTGACCTTGTTTATTTCATTCAAATCATCCCGAAATTCGTTCAAAATCAGATATGATGAGTGGCAATTATGGAACACCTGCTGATCGCTTACGATATTCTGGTTATCATGATCGGTTTCGCTGCCCTTTCCAACGCGGTCGTTTGGGCTTTAAGGACGGGGCAAGACGATCTGGGCAATTTCAGCATTGTCTATGGCCTATACACGCTGATGGTGGTACTCCTGGTTCTGAAAAAATATTTGTTCGTCAACGTTGCCGCATATTCTGGCCAAACCTGGTATTACATTTTGCTCATTTATCAGGTCCTTGAATTTGCCGTGATTGTGGCAGCCCTGCATTATTTTCTCGACGCGCACCAGTTCCGCTTTGGAAGGAAGGTGACCGCGGTGTTCCTGCTGTTGATGTTTGTCTGCATCGGGTTGGTCATCTCCCCATTCGGGTTAACCTTCGACGCGAATAAGAATATCATCCGCTTTGGAACAGGATTTTGGACCGCCATCGGGTGGAACGCTGTCACGTTTACCTGTGCTATCGTGCTGGGATATTGGTTATTGGGCCGCGTTTGGAAAACCAAAAAAAGGACCTTTACTCTAGGTATTTTAATTTTCGCTTCAGTGGGTTACGCGGAATCCGTCATCAATTTCTTTGGCGAATTCGGCACCACGACCAGCGTCCTCAAACCTGAACCCGGCTTCCTGTATAGTTCCATTCCGTACGCTCTTTATGGGATTTTTCTGACCGTTTATTTCCTGCGTTATCCCGTATCCGCACCCGTCGGGAATGAAGAACCCTCCCGGGAATTTCTATCAAAATACGGGATCACGCAACGGGAGCGGGAAATTATCATCAAGGTTATGCAAGGGAAAAGCAACGAAGACATTGCCCGGGAATTGTTCATCTCGTTGGCGACGGTCAAGACCCACCTCCATAATATCTACCAGAAGATCGGCATCGACAGCCGCTACGAACTGCTCGCCAGGGTGCGCTTGGGTCAATAGCCCGCTCGCAAGCTGAACGCAGGGGGAAAATCGTCAATCTCAATCCAAAGTTGTAGGGAATTTCCCTATAAATACATCCGAAGATCGATTCTCATATCTCTGAAATGGGTGGAGAATGGCAGCATCAATCTCATGATTGGATCGCGCCCGTCAGGAGAAATCTGTTGCCGAAGATAAGGAGATATCAGCTATGCAACCAAATCATCAATCTTCAACACAAAAAGAGTCAAAAAACATAGCTAGTAGATACGAACCATTAAAACAAACCATCCATCCTAAACAGAAAAGAAGCTATGAAATGATAGAAAACAATAGTACGAACATTGTCCAAACGATCGTAGTTGTTCTGGTCATCGCTGTTGCAGCGCTCGCAGGTATGACCTCGCTCGCAATGC
>DATCYX010000243.1:0-6473 GCA_036526235.1 Anaerolineales bacterium
TTTTTTGGATATCGCCTGATATTCAGGGCAGTTGCATATGCCCTGAGGGGCATGCACAGTCCCGCAAAAAGAGTGTTTGGGGTGTTTTGGTGGGGGCATACCCCCACCACAACACCCCATTTTCTCTCCTCACTGGTGGGAAATCGCCCAAATGCGATTGCCTTACCTAATATTTGGCAATTGGCAAATAGAGGGTAAAATTAGGCAATTGCTATGGAGGTCATGACTGGGGTTTTCTCTGCATTTGGGCTATCAGCCAGCGCAGGATTGAACGCCTATATCCCGCTGCTGGTGATTGCCCTGCTGGCACGCTTCACAGACCTGATCGAGCTCAGTTCTCCCTGGAACACCCTGGAAAGCTGGTGGATCATTGGCCTTTTGGTATTCCTATCACTGGTCGAGTTCTTCGCCGATAAGATCCCAGCAGCGAATCACATTAATGACGCCATCCAGACCATTGTGCGTCCGGTTGCTGGAGCGCTTGCTTTCGCCGCCAGCGCCAAGGTGATTACTGATGTAAATCCCATCCTCTCCCTGGCGGCAGGGGTTCTTGTAGCAGGCGGGGTGCATGCCATTAAGTCCTTGGCTGTACGACCAGCAGTCACTGTAACTACAGGTGGCGCAGGCAACCTGCCTGTCAGCATGCTGGAAGACTTTATCTCGACCGTGCTCTCGATCCTCTCCATAGTAATCCCCATCCTGATCGGTAGCATTTTGATCTTATTCACCGCCTGGGTGGTCTGGCGCATGTGGCGTAGAACCAACTCCATATCAACAGCCTGAGCTTTCACAATCTCACTGAAACCTACAAGGAGGAGCAATGTCTGAAGAATTCGAGACACCCATCACCCCCATGCAAGAACCCAAGAAAAGAAATACCACGCTGATCATTCTCATCGTGATCTTGGTACTTCTCTGCGCGTGCTGCGCCTTCATTCTCCTATTCTATTTTTACCTGGGAGATTTGCTCTTGGAATGGTTAGATAGCCAGGGTTTCCTAACGCTTCGAGCCATGCTGGCTGTTTGAAACCCGCTCGCAGTTCATCCAAAGCAGCCAAAGCCAGCCTGCGCCCGTCTGGAGAAAGCTCAAGGCGGGCAAACTCATCCTCATCAAGAACAATCTGGTTCCCATCGGGGAAGACCAGCAAATCGAGAGCCAGATCTTTGAAAAACAACCTGTCCCCATCTAGCCGGGCGGGGGTGCACACATTACAGTACCAGCCGCGCAGATGATCATCTGCGCGGCTGTGGATTTCGTAAATGTTATACCAGCGGTCTGTAAAATACAATTCGAGGAAGCGATCACCTCTGTGAAGAGGCATTCCATGAAAGATCATGTCGTCGCGGTCAAAATACGCCTCCAGGACAATTTGCGTGCCTTGTTTGCGCAGTATCTGGCCTGGATAACGCCAGGTCTCCACCCCATTGATATCGAGCTTAATTACCGTAATCGAAGACATATTGAGAAGAGCGCTTGCGTAGTTGTAGGATTAGTTCAGCTGCGATGCCCTATTCTATCTCAAACCAGCGTATGCGCTTGGCTTCATTGCGAGAACACTTGCAGTGCATCCCCAGGCTCAAATCCCAGGGTCACTAATTCGCCAGGAGGCGGCAAGGGTGTGCTAGCCAGAAAATCAAATTTTAATGGAACGCCATCCACTTCGATAGTCGCCTGGCAGGAGCTACCGCGGAAGGAACAACCGAGCAACCTGCCCTGGAGATGCATACTCCCCACCCCATCCGGACGCACAGCGTCGGGGCGCAGGAGCAAGGTAACCCTGCCTTGAAATTGGCCAACGACGGGGAACGCGCCAACCGCCGTCTCCACGACGATCCCATCCAACGTGGGGCGGATCACGCCATCCAGCAGGTTGGTCATTCCCAAAAAGCGTGCCACGAAGGGCGAAGCTGGACGGGCATAAATCATCTGCGGGGCATCAAGTTGCTCCAGGCGCCCCGCGTTCATCACAGCCACGCGATCTGCCAAAGCAAAAGCTTCTTCCTGATCGTGGGTAACGTAGATGGCAGTTTGATGCATTCTCTTCAATATTTGGCGCAAATCTGAGACCAACCGCTCGCGCAGATTGCGATCCAGCGAGCCAAGCGGCTCATCCAGCATAAGAAGGCGCGGCTCAGGAGCGAGCGAACGGGCCAGCGCCACGCGCTGTTGCTCGCCACCCGAAAGGGTGTTCACATCACGCTTATCGAAACCTGGTAAACCCACCAACTCCAGCATGTCACCCACTCGCTTTCGCAGGCGATCTTCAGGCCAGCCTCTCATCCGCAAGCCATAGACAATGTTACCAAACACGTTCATGTGTGGGAACAAAGCATAATCTTGGAACATCAGACCAAAACCGCGCTCGTGCGGGGGCACCTCCCGCAAGGATTTGCCGTCCCAGCTTATCCCACCGGCATCGGCTTGCTCTAAACCGGCAATGACCGCTAATACGGTGGATTTCCCGCAGCCGCTGGGACCGAGTAATGCCATGACTTCGCCAGGGTCTACATCAAAGGAGACGCCTGACACGGCACGGATTTCTCCAAACGTTTTGTGAATCCCTTGTACGCCAAGCCCTAACTTTGTATTCAATACTAGAACTCCCCAACTTCCGCGATGCGGAATCTTTCAATCGCCAGCATGCCCGCCGCGGTGACGCCCATCAAGATCGTGCTCAGCGCCAGCGCCTGACCATAATTGAGCGCACCTGGCATGCCCAGATAGCGGTAAATGGCAATTGGGATGGTTGGATATTCAGGCCGGGCGATCAGCGCAGTCGCGCCAAACTCACCGATGGAGATCGTGAAGGCAAACGTCGCCGCCACCAGCAATGCCCGCCCCACCATGGGCAGGTCAATGGTACGCACAACCTGGTTAGGGGAAGCCCCCAATACTGAAGCTGCCTGGCGCAATCGCGGGCGAATACTGCGCAAGGAAGGCGTCAGGCTGCGCACAACGAAGGGAAAAGCCACCATGGTATGCGCCAGAGGCACCAGCACCGGCGAAGCGCGCAGGTCGAGTGGGGGTTGGTCCAGGGCGACGATGAAACCCAATCCCAAAGTGACCGCCGAAGTGCCCAGCGGAAGCATCAATATAGGATCGAGCAGGCGACTTAGCGCTGAAGACTGATGGCGGGCGAGCGCCCAAGAGGCTGGCAACCCGAGGAGCAACGCCAGGACAACCGTGGCCGCGGCATATCCCAAAGACACAGCGATCGCCGTTGAGGGTGGGGCAAAAAAGAGCGACCCGCGCCGGTTGATAGAGAGCTCGCGGTAGTAATCTAAGGTCCAATCCAATGTTATGTCGCCCGCGCTTCCGCCTAGCTGGCTCCCAGCGTCCACTCGCGTGAATGAACGAGTAGCAAGAGCAGCCAGGGGAGTGATCAGGAAGACAGACATCAAGCCAACCAGCAGGGCAGCTACCAAGTGGCTACGCCAGGTTACCAGACGGCGCTGGGTAAAGCGCCGCGGGCGCAGGCCCAATGGGCGTGCTAACCCAGCTGCCAGGCGGGTGTAGATAGTGGTCATCGCCAGGGTGCAAACCAGTTGGAGCAACGCCAGGGTAGCAGCCATAGGCAGGTTGAACAAGCTGATCGCCTGATAGTAGATCTCCACCTCCAGCGTGGCAAAGCGCGGGCCTCCTAAAATCAGGATCACTCCAAAAGACGTGAAATCAAAAATGAATACCAGCAACGCCGCAGCTGCGATAGCCGGAGCCAGCAACGGCAGGGTGATGCGTAACAGCGTCTGCAGTCGACTGGCTCCGAGCATCTGGGAGGCCTGCACCAGGCGCGGATCGAGGTGCGACCAAAAATCACCCACAATGCGCAGCACAATGGTTAAATTGTAAAAAACGTGCGCGACGATGATAGCCGTAAAGGTGTTGAGGAACTGGATGGGTGGCTGGGTCAGGTTAAACCAATCCATGAGCGCCAGGTTGATCCAGCCGCGCGGCCCGAGCAATGCATTAAAGGCAGCGGCGACCACCAGCGTGGGCAGCACAAAGGGGATACCACTGAGCGCCTGAAAGAGCGATTTGCCGCGAAACTCATAGCGGGCGATCAGATACGCTCCGGGTAACCCCATCAGCAAGGTCAGCAGCGTGGAGAGGGTTGCCTGTCCAAAGGTAAATGCCACCACACGGCGAATGGAAGGTGATAAGAGCGCTCGCGGAAGTTCAAGCATATCCTCTCCAAGGGCACGCCCGAAACTGACCGCCAGAATACTGCCCAAAGGGTAGAAAAAAAATATTGCCAGGAAGGCTATGGGTGCCAACCAGAGAAAATATACAGTACGAAACTTCATGTGACCAACGCCATTATCTGAGCACCGCCTCCGTCCAGCTATTCAACCACTGCTCGCGATTTGCTGCGATCTCATCTGGGTTTACCTGGGCCGTGTCAGCGGGGATGGAGGTGTACTTGGCAAACTCATCGGGCAGCACCGCCTGACGGCTGACAGGGAAGACAAACATCTGCAAGGGCATATCCTCCTGAAACGTCTTGGAAAGCATGTAATCCATCCACAACTCGGCCAGATCACGATTCTGTGACCCTTTCAAGATGCCCGCGAATTCGATTTGACGGAAACAACTCCTCCCTGCAGCGATGACCGCGGTAGGCGACTCTTCGATGGGCGACTCCGCAAATATCACCTCGGCTGGGGGGCTGGAGCCATAAGAAATGACGATGGGACGCGTCCCGCCATGAGCACTGAACTCAGTGTAGTAGGCGCTTTCCCAATCGTTTACCACCAGTACATCATTCTCCACCAGGGATTTCCAGTAATCCAGGTAGCCATCTGCCCCAAAGCGCCCAATGGTAGCCAGCAGGAAGGCCAGTCCAGGCGATGAAGTAGCCGGATTCTCCACAACCAGCAAACCCTTATACTCCGCTTTAGCCAGGTCTTCGAGCGTCCTGGGTGGCGCCAATCCCTTCTCAGAGAAGTAGGTTTTATCGTAGTTTGGACACACATCACCGTAATCCACTGGAAGAGCGCGTTTACCCGGGTCGAGCAGGAAAGCCTCGGGGACATCTGCCAGCCCGGGGGCATCATAGGGTTCAAAGATATCTTCGTCCAGGGCGCGGCTGAGAAAGGTATTATCCACACCGTAGAAAATATCCGCGATAGGGTTGCCCTTCGAGAGGATGGCTTTGTTCAGCGCGGTGCCAGTATCACCGGAGGGGAGGATTTTTACCGCCACGCTGTAGGCGCTCTCAAAAGCCAGGATCACCTCGTCGGAGACAGCAAAGGAATCATGGGTCATCACGGTTAAGGTTCGTGGGCCGCTTGGGGTGACCGTCGGAAGCTCACCAGTCGAAGTTGGCGCCAGGCTCGCAGGAGCACAGGCAGACAGGCCCAAGATCAAGAAGAGCAAGAGAATAGAAAGCGGCCAGCACTTCTGGGGCCACGCAAAAAAATCGAGAAGGAGATTACCACGCCGCCCTTCGGGGGGCGCATAACGACAATTTGATCTAATAAGGGAGATATTTTTAAACATTCTTACCTCCGTTTCGTCCCCAGGATGAATGACGATAGTGCGAAAAAGCAGCGAATTTCATCATCCATCCTGATGGATCACTACACATAACAACAACCCCTGCTCGAGATGGATGGTAGCACGCTCAACCAGCAGCACGTTGCTCAGGCCGCGCGTGGCGCCAAAGAACAAGGATTCATTGAACAAGGGATATTCTAAACCGTCGGTTACTACCCCATGCACATCACCCCCCACTGGGATGATAGATACGGTGTCGCCAGGCTTTCCATGGATATCGATCTCATCACCGCCGCGTAATAGCACAACCTCTTGCGGCCCGTCCATCAAGCGAATGGTCAGATCATCCAGGTCGACAGCCGCCGGGAGCAACAAATTAGCCAGCGTCTGATCCCAACGCGCCCCCAACGCCGCGACTACCAGGACGTCTTGGATGCCCAGGGATTTGACATGACGCAAAGCAAGCTCGAGATCTGTATAATCCTTGCGCGCAGGGTGGCGGATGATCTGTGTCCCATTGGCGTCAAAATACGCCAGGTCAGCCTCGTCGATCGAGTCGAAGTCGCCAATCAAGATGGCAGGCACTAAGCCCAACTGACGGCACAGGCGCGCGCCCCCATCGGCGGCAATTATTAGATCGCCGGGGCGCAGGGCAGCCAAGGCTGTTTCAGGGTGGTTCAGCACCCCGTTAGCAAAGATGACGGCACGCGTGGGTGTGGTCAAAAGCAACCCCTCCTGTTGGCTCGGCAGGAGGGGTGATTTTTCCGATATTTGCGTTCCCTCCGCCGGCATTATCCGGATCAGGTTCGCGGGTCGAGGGCTGTCGGCCCTCCTCTCAGCCCGGCATCACCAGGCTCCCCGTGCAAGGATTTAGTTGTACAGATAGTATATTGCGAGCGTTAGCCGTTGTCAAGGAGTGGGGCGAAGTTGTGTTGTTGTTCAGCGATATTGACACCCCCTGACTGTTCAGGGAAAA
>DATCYX010000244.1:0-6942 GCA_036526235.1 Anaerolineales bacterium
CGGAATGGCTGTCGGGAACGTGATGATCCGGGAGAAGTAATAACCTGAAATGAATTAGAGAAGCAACAAAACTCGTCTTCTCTATAAATTCAACCACTGTTTTGCCAGCCTGGGCAATTCTCCCAGCGGGCCAACACGCGAGGTGCATTCTGGCAGGGAATCTATGAAAAGGCGCCCATAGCGTTTGGTCAGGATGCGCCTATCAAGTATGGCAACCACACCACGGTCACTCTGGGTGCGGATCAGGCGCCCAAAACCCTGGCGGAAGCGCAAGATCGCCTCTGGCAAGGAATATTCGTAGAATGGATCTTCAAAGGTCTCCGAGCGGGCGGCAATAATCGGATCGGAAGGCACGTCAAAGGGAAGCTTGACAATCACCAGTACAGACAGGGCTTCTCCGGGGATATCCACTCCCTCCCAAAAGGCACGCGTACCCAATAATACGGCACGCTCGCTAGTGCGGAAACTCTCGAGCAGGCTATGGGGTGAGGCTCCCTCGCCTTGCTCGTAAACCAGGATGTCATTTTTTGCTAATATTGGGGATATGGCATTTGACGTGCGGCGAAGCTGGTCATAAGAAGTGAAAAGTACCAGCGTCCGCCCGCCGATGGCACGGCACAGTCCAATGAGTCCGCTTTCCACGCCACGCTGGTGACCTTGGCGGTCACCTGGCTCGGGGATATCGTTAGCCACGAATAAGAGAGCTGCATTTTCATAATCAAATGGCGAACCTACGGAGAGCTCATCGGCCTCCTCGGCGTACAAGCGGTGTCGTAAGTAGGTGAACTCCCCGGCGGCAGTCAGTGTGGCAGATGTGAGAATCACAGCGGATTTTTCGTGCCATAGATAGCGCTGCATAAGCGGACCGATCTCCAGGGGTGCGGCGTTCAAAGCGACGCTGGAGCTATTTGTGTTGGCTTCTGCCCAATAGATGAGCCCTTGATCCGGCTTGAAGACCATCCCTTCCATGTTGTCGTGCAATTCAGTGAAACGGTGATACAAGTTGCTAAGCGCGCTGAAAAGTTCCTCGTCCCCTTCTGGCAGGGCTGGCAAAATCTCTGATAGCCCTTGGAGTAGCTTGGCGAGCACGTCAAGCATGGGAGAGAGCGTGTGCTCGGCTTCGTCCCAGGCAGCTTCAACGCTTGCCCAGGTAGAAAGGGTGCGTGTGGCGGGTTGGATGCGCACTTGGTGGGAATAGGCGCCTACTTGACGGCCTTCACGTTGCTCGGTGAGGAATTCGTCTAAGGAACTAAAAAAGAGGCGCGAGAGGTGCTCGAATTGAAAAGCCAGATCGGCGGCATGATGGGCTAATTGTTCGAAGGCGATAAACTCATCTGGTCCAAGTACCTCCTGGGCAGCCGCCAGCAGCCAGCCGAGCGCACCGCCTCTTGGTCCCCCCAGTTCTCGCAACAGGCGCTCCACATCCCATTGGGTGACGCGATAGCTTAAGGCATTGGTCGTTGCATCCTCCAGGTGGTGGGCTTCGTCTACGATTAGGGTTTGATATTCGGGTAAGACACGGTTACCAGTAGCTACATCCGAAAGCAGTAGAGCGTGGTTGACGATTAAGATATTGGCTGATTGAGCCGCCTGGCGCGCCCGGTGAAATGGGCAAATGCCGCCCGTGCGCTTGATGCAATTCTCGGAGGTGCAGCCTTCATCCTCGGCGGAGATTCGACTCCATATGGCGCGCTCGATGGGACCGTTCAAGTTTATTTCAGCTCGGTCACCTGTGCGAGTATTTTGCAGCCAGACCAGCACTTTTGCCAAAACACGCAATTCTTCGCTTGTCTCTGGGCTACGACGCCGCAGAATCTCTAACCTGCGCGGGCAAAAGTAGTTCGAGCGGCCCTTCAAAACCACGGCTTGCACATCCAACCCCATCGCGTTGCGCAAGTCTGGAATGTCTTTGTTGATGAGCTGATCCTGCAGGTTAATGGTATTGGTAGAAATGATGACGCGGTTGTTGTTCTGGATAGCCCACAGCGTGGCAGGTATGAGATATGCCATGCTTTTTCCCGTCCCGGTGCCAGCTTCAACCATCAGATGCCTGCTATAGGAAATGGCCTCTGCGACAGCTCGCAACATGGCTACTTGCTGGGGTCGGTATTCATACTGCGGGAAATGATGGGAGAATGCCCCTCCATGCTCTAGTAACGCAGCCGTATCATCGATATCCAGGGAAACAGGTTTATCCAAGGGATGTAGAGGAGCCGAAGGACGGGGTAAGGCTTCAGTGTATATTGGACCCTGGTAGGCGTGACGAACCTGTTGGGCATTGACGATTTCTTTCGTGCGTGAGCGCAGAGCTTGCCGAAATGCCCACGAGCCACCCCACTCGAGCGGCTCGCTCAAGCGCACGATTTCCGCCAATAAATTCAGTGGTAACTCCATGATCAGATCAATGAGGCGCAGGAAGACCCCGCGCGTGGTATGGGCATCGTCCAGGGCGCGATGGGTGGCCCGCAGCGGGACGCTCAGCTCCTGTGCCAGGGCGCCCAGGTTGTAACGGCGCGCACCAGGAAGTAATACAGAGGCTAGTTCATAGGTGTCGATGGGCTCATTCGTCAGCAGAATGTTATACCGGCGTAGGAAGGATAAATCAAAGCCAACATTGTGACCGAGGACAGGGCTATTTCCAGTGAAATCAACAAGCTCTTGCAGCACATTCTTAATGGCAGGAGCCTGCAAAACCATTTGATCTGTAATGCCGGTCAGCTGGGTGATATAGGGGGGGATGCGGCGACCTGGATTGATCAGCGTGCTCCATTCGTCCTCGACACGACGACCGTTGAAGCGCACAGCACCGATCTCGATGACCGCGTCTTTTTGCGAATCCAGTCCGGTAGTTTCGATATCCAGGACAACGATAGAGCTCATGCAAAGGATTATACTCTGCTGTAGAAATGCCGTATACCACTCTGACCACGGATATCTAAAGACGCTAATCATTTGATGAACTTGATACCCGTGTCGCGGGTAATGATATTAGTTCTTTGGGAATATCCGAGGCAGCCGTTGTAATGGCTGGTGATGGTATTTCTGGTAAACTTCATTGTAGAAAATGATTATCGATATCGCTCAACGCTTACGACAAAATATCCAAAAGGTAATCATCGGTAAGGATGAGGTGATTAACCTCACCCTGACAGTGGTGCTCTGCGAAGGCCACATGCTGCTTGAGGATGTTCCCGGCATAGGTAAAACCACCCTGGCTCGAGCCTTAGCAGCTTCGTTGGGCTGTACATTTCGCCGGATCCAATTTACGCCTGACCTGTTGCCTTCTGATATTACCGGGATCAGCTGGTTTAATCAGAAAACGCAAGAATTCGAGTTTCGTTCGGGTCCGGTGATAAGCCAGGTGGTGCTGGCAGATGAGATCAACCGCGCCACACCGCGCACGCAGTCTGCATTATTGGAGGCCATGCAAGAACGGCAGGTCACCGTGGATGGGGTAACGCGCCCGCTGCCACGGCCTTTTCTGGTGATGGCCACGCAGAACCCGATCGAACTGGAAGGGACTTTCCCACTGCCGGAAGCGCAAATTGACCGCTTCTTGATGCGGATTGCTTTGGGCTACCCTGAAGAATCAGAAGAGAATGCAATCCTAGAGCGATTTCGCCTAGCAGATCCTTTGGTGGATCTGGAGCCAGTGACCACACCGCAGGAGATACTCGAGTACATTAACCAGCGCCGGCAAGTGCGTATCGCTGAGCCTGTTCGAGAGTATATTGTGCGAGTGGCTCGCGCAACCCGCCAAAATACAGAGATTGAGTTGGGTGCCAGCCCCCGAGCAACCCTTTCACTCTACCAAGCAGCCCAGGCTTGGGCTGCCATTCACGGACGCGAATACGTTTTGCCTGACGATGTGAAAAATTTGGCGCCATACATACTCAGTCATCGCCTGATGATCTCTCCCCAGGCGCAGTTGCGTGGCAGGAAGATCGAGGAGTTAATCTCGGACATCGTCGAGGCTGTGCCCGTGCCCGTGGAGGGCTGACGTGCCCATCCAGCGCTGGCTCCCCTTATTCATTATCATCTTTTATCTTGGGATAGTTCTGCGCTCGCCATTTCTGACAGCCTTCTCCTCCACACTGCTTGTCATTTTTGGAATAGCCTACTGGTGGCATAAACACGCCCTGGATGGGGTGCGCTATACGCGGCGCTTTCGTTATACACGCGGCTTCCCAGGTGAGCACTTTCCCGTACGGCTTGAGATCGAAAATAATAAATTGCTTCCATTATCCTGGTTGCGCGTCACGGATCCCTGGCCAAAAGCTGTGGGTCCGGAGGACGAGCGCGCTCTCACGCCAAGCCACATCGCAGACCAGGGATTACTGATCCACGCATTCAGTTTACGTTGGTTTGAGCGGGCTCGGCGCATGTACGAGCTATATCTGAGAAGCCGTGGAGTTTATAAAGTGGGACCAGTACAGGTGCAGTCTGGTGATTTTTTTGGAATCTATAAACAATCTGATCGTTTGGGTTCGGTAGATCAGATAACGGTCTTTCCAACGCTTATTCCCCTCGAAGAGTTGAAGCTGCCCCCTGAAAACCCCTTTGGCGATCAACGCTCTCGAAGGCGATTTCTCGAAGATCCCAACTTCCCGATGGGGGTGCGTGAATATCGCCCGGAGGATGGCTTCCGCCGCGTGCATTGGCCAGCGACAGCCCGCACAGGACAATTGCAAGTGAAAGTTTTCCAGCCAACGTCAGCCCTGACCCTGGTCGTATGCCTGAACGTCTTGACGTATCAGCATTCCTGGGAAGGAATAAATCCTGCATTATTTGAGCGCTTGCTAAGTATCGCGGCGACTTTGTTATATCAAGGCATTGAGCATGGTTATCGGGTTGGTCTGATATCCAATGGATGCCTTTCGAATTCAGACCAACCGTTTCATATCCCCCCTGGGCGCTCCCCCAAACAATTGGGACGCTTGTTAGAGGCGCTGGCGGGTGCATCGCCAGTGATGGCGAAACCTTTCGAGAACTTCTTGATGCGAGAAATACCCCATGTTCCTTACGGCTCGACACTGGTTGTGGTGACTGCTTTGACATCCCCTGCCCTGGTAGAGACTCTCTCTAGATTAAAGAAACACGAACGGCAAATCACATTGTTCTCGTTAGCTGAAGAACCACCGCCCGATATCTTGGGCGTGCGCTGCCTGCACATGCCTTTCAAGGAGGAAGAGGTGTAGATGTGTCCTTGCACGATTAACCAAGATGTGATCACGATGGATGTGAGCTTGTGAACGGGACAATCTCTCCAGCCAACCAGCCAACGAGCGAGCCGAGAATAAAGCCTCAAGCCTGGCGAACATTGTCGTTTTTTGCCGCTGTTACCATGGAGCTGAGCTGGGTGGCATTGTGGATTCAATTGCTTCTTGCGACCAGGATAATGATCAGCTACTGGAGGGCATTCTTAACCTGTGGGGCTATTCTCCTGTTTTCATACTATTTGGATGAGTTGAATCTCCGCAGAAATATTCATGCTGCTAAGCGTCGGGTTATTATTCTCGGCGTGATGCTGATAAGTGTGGTTTTTGGGTTAGTAACACTGCTGAATCCGGGTGAGTGGCAAAGCCTGAAAGAGTTTGTGCTTAGTCCAGTTCAGTCTTTCAACGATGTAGCCGTCTCGATCCCTGGGGAGTTTCTTGTCATTGTAGCCAGCTTGATGATGAGTTGGCGAGGTTTATCGCTTGTTGGGGCAATGCTTGAACCCGAGTCGATCATTGGTCGATTCCGTACAGGCATCATCATGCTGTTTATCTTTGGGTTGGTTGTTCATCTGAGAGAAACATCTCCCGGCTTCTCATTTTACCTGTTCATTTTTTCCAGCTTGGTGGGCATCAGTGCGGCGCGTATCGCCTCTCAAGCTCACATGCGTGGAGGGAAGACCATTCCTTTTGATCGGAAATGGATGGCTGCTATATTGCTGACCACCTCTTTGGTGGTTGGGCTGGCATATTGGGCAGTAAGTTGGCTGCGCAGCGGGGGTCTCGAAACGATCTTCACTGTGTACTCGTGGATTATCTCGATCCTTGTTTTTCTGATTAGCCCCTTGCTCTGGGCGATCGCTGAGCTGCTTCGTCTGCTCACCGAGTTCATAAGTTTTGAAGGAGTACTGCAAATACTGATCGCATTATTTGATAGGCTGGGGTTATTTATATCGGAATTGATGGAATTTGTGCGCTCATGGATAGGTAACCTGGATCGCCTCATTAATTTGAGTTGGCTTCAACCGCTCAAAATTCCAAAGTCGGCAGTTCTTTGGGGGACGATCTTGTTCTTTGTCATTCTGATTTTGATAAGCCTTCAGAAGCAGAGATGGAAAAATATTGCCAACGAGGAAGAAGATCTAGCTGACATAGATCAACCCGATTTATTTGATCTGCTACGTAAAGGTTTGAGAAGGGCAGTAGATCAATTAATTAATCAGGTAGATAGCATGCTTGGGTTAAGGCAAATCCAGCGAAGGCTGGCCGCGGCGCGTGTACGCCGAATATACGCCCAATTACTAAAATTGAGTGCGCGCCTGGATTCTCCCCGCCGGTCTTCCCAGACGCCATTGGAGTTTTTACCCAGTCTGCGGGGCTTATTTCCTGACTTGATGGTGGAGTTGGACGCCATCACGAAGGCTTATCTCCATGTCCGTTATGGAGAGCTACCTGAGACCGCCAACGAAGTCGATCAAGTGGAGCGCGCTTGGAAATTAATACAGGCCGAAGGGCAGACGAAATTACGCGAAAAACGGGTTGTCGGGTAATGACTTCACCACCCGATGCCCCGTTTTTCTGTCAATCCTAATTATCCCAGGAAAGAAGTACTTTCTGGTTAATCGTTTAATGTAATGTCTTGGTATAAAGCGCGGTATTATTTTGAGTTATCGCGAATATCTACCACACTCTCCACAATAGGCTCAAGTACTGCCTTAAGTTGCTC
>DATCYX010000245.1:0-3542 GCA_036526235.1 Anaerolineales bacterium
CTACCAGGTCACCATTCAGCCTTTCGATTTCACGTTCTTTGAGGAACTGTCACCCCCTGAGCTGGAGCAGACCGATCCCATCCCCACGGTCTATCAGGTCGATGCCGATTTCGCGACCATGGATTACTCAGGCAGCGGGGATGTGATAGCCGGGGTGCAGGCGGTTGACCTGCTGTTGCCGCCTACGGGTGGCTCGACGAGCGGGTGTGACGGAGCGTTTACTGAGTTTGGGCCTGGCGGCTATGGTTACATCGTTCCCGATCCATCGGGTCCGGATGATTTTGCCGGCTTCACGGCGGGCAACATCGCGTTGATACAGCGCGGGACCTGTACCTACGCACTCAAGGCGACCAATGCCCATGCCGCGGGGGCGGTGGGCGTGATCATCTTCAACGAGGGCAATACGGAAGACCGCATACCATTGATGTACGGAACGCTTGGCGGTCCGGGTATTGTTATCCCAGTGGTAAGCGCCAGCCACGCTCTCGGCCTCGAGTTGAACAACCTGATTGATGGTCTGGAGATGCACCTGATGACGGACACCGTTTCAGTGATCCGGTCGACCAGCAACGTCCTCGCCGAGACGCAGGGTGGCCGCGACGACCGCGTGGTGGTGGTCGGCGCGCACCTGGACACGGAACCGGTAGGGCCGGGCACCAACGACAACGGTAGCGGCGTAGCGACCATCCTGGAGATCGCGCAGCAGATGGCCGTGCTCGGCATCGAGCCGCGCAACCAGGTGGTCTTTGCCTTCTGGGGTGCGGAAGAGTCTGGCCTGCTCGGCGCTGAGTACTATGTGAGCCAGTTGGGCAAGCGCGGCATAAAGAACACCGCTCTCAACCTGAACTTTGACATGCTGGCCTCGCACAACTATGCCCTGTTCGTCTACGACGGGGATGGCTCAGCAACGCCGCTGTCCGGGCCGACTGGTTCAGCGAACATTGAGGATGTCTTCCTCGACTACTTCGCCGAACAGGGATTGGTCACCTTCCCGACAGCGTTCGACGGCCGGTCGGATTACGGTCCGTTCATTGAGGTGGGCATTCCCGCTGGTGGCCTCTTCAGCGGCGGCGATGGGACCAAGACCGAGGAGCAGGCGGCAATCTATGGCGGAACGGCTGGCGAAAACTACGACCCGTACTACCATACCGCCGACGACACCCTCGCCAACATCAACACGGACTCGCTCGACGCTATGTCGGATGCCGTGGCCCATGCCGTACTGACGTTCGCCATGACGACTTCGGCAGTGCCCGGCACGGCCAAGGCCTCAACCAAGGCAATGGAAGCCATGGAGTACAGCGGCCCGAAGACCCAGAAGTAGGCCTCGCGATAAAGTCGAGCCAGATTTTGGATGGCTTACACACGGTGGAGTTCTCCATCGGCACAGGGCTTGCCTGATAACTAGGTAGGCAAGCCCTGTTGCCTTTACAACAACGATTCATTGACTCTGCGCCCAGATCACCCTATTTGTTTTCGCGCCATTGCAGAGCACCCCCGGTCGTGTGGTTCTAAACGACCGTCTGATGTTAGCTTCGTAACCGATGAGGTAACTTCGAACCCATCCATCGTAATTCAAGAGAGCTGGCAAAAAGATATGCAAGGTACTTAAGACATGGTTTATTGCGAGGCAAGAGCTAGGTGTTTTCCGGTTCCGGTATCGTATCCCACCCATCCTCGTCCCACGGCTGCTGCACAGGTAGCGGCCATATACGCATCAAATCCCTCCTTGGGCAAGCCCATACAAGCGTTGAAAATACTTGAAGCCTTTCCTATTAGTGTTCCGCCCACATCTACCTGTAAGCTGATACGCTGTTCTCCTGGAACAATATACTCCTGAATTGGTTTGTCATGGTCTTGGCGGGGGTATGCCAAGGCGCGAAACGCGGCATTGACTTTTCGTCCCACGCAGTCTAAACTACCCTTATGCTGGCCCGCGTATTTTCTTGCGCTGTGATTGGGTTAGAGGGGGTGATCGTCGAAGTCGAGGTCGACACCGGGCAAGGGTTGCCCGGGATGACTATCGTCGGGCTGCCGGATGCCGCCGTGCAGGAGAGTCGAGAGCGCGTCCAGGCGGCGGTGCGCAACGCTGGCTTCGAGTACCCGCGCAAGCGGATCGTGGTCAACCTGGCCCCGGCGACAGTGCGCAAGGAAGGCCCGGCATATGACCTGCCCATCGCCCTGGGCGTGCTGGTCATGAGCGAGCGCATCCCCCAAGAAGCGGTGGAAGAGACCCTGGTGATCGGCGAGCTCTCGCTGGATGGCAATGTGCGCCACGCCCGCGGTGTGCTACCCATGGCGGCTATCGCCCGGCAGGAGGGTTTCAAGCGTATTTTTGTGCCTGAAGCCGACGCCGCTGAAGCAGCCCTGATCCCCGATCTGGAAGTTATCCCTGTGCCGTCGCTGGCGGCGCTTTACCTGCATCTATGCGGGCAAGCCCGCTTGGCTGCGCAGCCATCCATCACACCCGAGAATCTACCCCTTTTGCCCCAGACCGATTTTCGCGAGGTTAAAGGTCAGGAGCATGTCAAGCGCGCTCTGGAGGTGGCTGCGGCGGGTAGTCACCATGCTCTTCTCGTCGGGCCGCCTGGAGCTGGCAAAACCCTTCTGGCGCGCGCCATGCCGGGCATCCTGCCGCATATGAGCATCGACGAGGCCCTGGATGTGACCCGCATCTACTCGGTCGCCGACCTGTTGCCGTCGGATGTGCCCCTGATTCGCAGCCGTCCCTTCCGCGCCCCGCACCATACGATCTCTCACGCCGGGCTGGTGGGAGGGGGCAACTGGCCTCACCCGGGAGAGATCTCGCTGGCACACCGCGGCGTGCTCTTCTTGGATGAGCTGCCTGAGTTCGGCCCGCGCGTTCTGGAGGTCATGCGCCAGCCCATCGAGGATAAAATGGTCACCATCAGCCGGGCACAGGGATCGCTGACCTTCCCGGCCAATTTTCAACTGGTTGCGGCTATGAATCCCTGTCCATGCGGATACTATGGCGACCCGGTCAAACCCTGTACCTGCGCTATGGGTATGGTGACGAAATATCAGAAGCGCATCTCTGGTCCGCTGCTCGATCGCATCGACATCCATATCGAAGTGCCGCGCGTGGAATTTGATAAGCTCAGCGACCAGCGAATGGGCGAGCCGTCCGAGGTCATCCAGCAGCGGGTCGAAGCGGCGCGCCAGATCCAGCGCAGGCGCTTTGCGGGCGAAGATGAGCCAGGCAGGGCTGACCTGCATGCGGTCACCTGCAACGCCGACATGCGCCTAGCGGAAGTGCGCAAGTATTGCATCTTGGATGAGACGGGTAGTTCGCTGATGAAGACCGCCATGCAGCAGCTGCAGCTCTCGGCGCGGGGTTACCACCGTATATTGAAACTGGCGCGCACGATCGCTGACCTGGCAGGTGCTGAACAGATCGCCCCGGCGCACCTGGCAGAGGCGTTGCAGTACCGGCCGAAGATGGTGATCTGATCCAACATCGAGCCTCCACTAGGGTGAAGGCTTTTATTGATTTTATTCAGCCGGCTGCACCCTGGCTCACT
>DATCYX010000246.1:0-2922 GCA_036526235.1 Anaerolineales bacterium
ATCGCGGTGCGCGTCTTGGGCTATGGCGAGTTCTGGGTACCGGAGTTCTGGTACCAGCTGGCTCAATAGCATGCCGGGGACTAAAGTCCTCGGCTCAGTTCAATTAAGTCCACTGAAGTGGACATAAAAACCGGCTTTCAATCACCTTCAGGTGGCTCCCGAGGGTCTCAGGAGCTGTCCAAAAAGACCCAAACGATCTATCCATTACCCCTGTAAGCAGATAAGATTGTCAATAAGACCGCCAATGTTAGCGGCTTACCAAGTCGCCCCAGGTCTTTTTGGACAATCTCGTGGGATAAAAATCGGATTTCCGAACGTTCTCGAATAGATTAAATTACCAGCCGTTAAATACAGCCTCTACGAACATAAACAATTGGGCTAACCCTTGTGAGAGGGGTTGGGTGTGAATATATTCCCCAGTTGTATGGGCTCCGCCACCAGTCGTCAAGCCGATGCAGATCGCTGGCAGGTCGCGGCTGAGCGGCAGGTTGGCGTCGGTTGAACCGATATTGAACAGCGGCTGGATGCCTTGCGATTCCAGGCAGCTCGCCGCCAGTTGCACCAGCGGGTGATCTCGTGGCATCTCTCCCGCAGGGCGTTGGCCGACCACCTCCCAAGAGAACTGCACGCCGCTGCGATTGCCGGCGTCGATCAGTCCTTCCACTTCGGTGGCTAGATTAACCATGCTTTCGTGTCCCTCGGAGCGCAAGTCTAACAGGCAGTTTGCCTCCGCGGCGATGGAGTTGACCGTCGTCCCACCTGAAATTACACCCACGTTCAGGGTGGTGCGTGGCTGGCTGGGCAGCGATAGGTCACAAAGGCGGGTGATCAGCCCCGCCAGCTCGTGGATGGCGGAGGGCTGCCCATAATCCACCCAAGAGTGCCCGCCAGCTGTACTGGCGCTAATCTGGTAGCGCCGTACATTGAGACCGCGATGATATACCTGCCCTAAGGCCATCCCCTCCAGGACAAGATAGGCGCGCGCATCACCCCCGAAGCGGTCTACCACGGCGGTCATGCCGAGCAGGTTGCCCATGCCTTCTTCGGCCACATTGGCAACCAGCCATAGGTCCCCGGGTAAGGCAAGCGAAGATTTCGCTTTCGGACCTGAGAGGTTGGGCTGAAGCCTGGGCGAGACAATTTCTTTTACGCCCCAAAGCAGACCGAACAACCCTGCCACACCCAGGGCGTTATCACCAATGCCGGGACCGTAGATCGTCTCCGCCTCGCGGCGGCAGTCTAAAGGCGTATCTTCCGGAAAGACAGTGTCGAGATGGGCGCTGACCACCAGCGGCGGCGTGCTTCCTGCGCCCGGCAACCTGCCATACACGTTACCTATTGCATCCATTGAGATGTCGCTCAGCCCCTCCGCTTGAAAACGCTCAAAGATGAAAGCGGCTCGCCGAGCCTCGGAGAATGTGGGCGCAGGGATCTGCTGGATGGTCATAGCCAGAGCCAGCACGCGCTCGCTCAGCGCAAGACCTAACACGGAACTCATATTTTCCTAACTCCTTGCTGTAAAGCCTCCAGCCTGGCTTGTGGCAGCGCAGGCAGGCAGTCCAGGGCATAAAAAGGACCATTCCCTTCAACTACCAGCGAAGCCGAGATGTTGCCATGCAGGGCTGCCTGGAGAGGATCGTAAGTGCGCCGGTAGCCTGCCAGGAAGCCTCCGCAGAAGGCGTCGCCTGCGCCGCTGGGATCTACCATGCGAGAGGGATAGGCCGGAATCTCCCATCGGGCGCGCCCAGCTGCGTCGTAGAGCAATTGGCCACCCTCGCCGCGCTTGATCACAATAATCTCGCAACCGTACGAAGCCAGGCCCTCGGCCATTTGCCACAAGTCGGTGCTGCGCCCTTGGAATAGGGAGCTCATCTCTTCTTCGGAGGGTAGGAAGGCCGTCAACCCGGTCACCAGCGCTGGTACGTCATCCCAGAAAGTAGGGTTCATGTAACCTGGCGAAGGATCCAGGGTGACGGTAGTGAATTCCGCTTGGCGCAGAACTGCGGGCAACAGGCTGTGCGTCAGGTAATCCAGGGGGCATAGGTGAGCGGCGCTGGCGTCCAGGTAGTCGGCGGGGATATCACCTTGGCGCAGTGAGATGGATGATAGATTCGTGCGGCTGTTAAGGTCAGACGATGAATCACGGTACCCCAGCAGTTCTTTCGGGAAGGTAAGTCCAGCACGGGCGAAGTGCGCAACCGGGTCATCGGTAGCACGGTTTGTGCGGCTGAGAAAAGCGGTAAAAGCACGCAGATCCACCGGCTGGGAGATGACGTTCACACCGCGTGTATCTAGCCCTCGCCGGGTAAACTGATCCAGCCACTCCTGGGGGTAGTCCTCGCCCACACGGGCCAGAACGGCTGGAGGGGGTTCCGGTTCCCATAATTTCAATCCAACAGCAGCGTAGAGAACGTTCCCACCGGGTACGTCCAGGAGTGCCTCGCCCGAAGGCAGGATGACATATTCGCGAAGCAACGATCCGGCGATGATGAAGCGAGGCAATTTTGATTCCATATGACGAATAATCCTTTAAGAATTATACGTTAGAAAGAAAAGATATAAAAGTTTGGGTCTTGAGAATTTGGCGTAGCAGGGGCAATAAAGAGATGGTTATCTGGTGGCTAAAGCCAGGAAAACATCTTCGAGGGTTGGCTCGGCTGGCTCTATGCGTAGGCCTTCGATGCCCGCCTCATCCAGATGTTGGCGCAGTGTGTCAGCACTCACATCGGCGGGCGTGATTGCCCGCAGGTGATCGCTGACCAGCCCAGCCCGCAATACGCACGGGCATGTCTCCAGGGCATTTAGGGCAACCAGCAGGGATGGCGCCCCCGTGCTACTGACCCCATCCAAGAACACATCCCATGTCAGACCTGGCAGGGCGCTGGTTTTTAGTGTCGATGGAGCATCCATAGCTAGCAGCTT
>DATCYX010000247.1:0-11474 GCA_036526235.1 Anaerolineales bacterium
CGCTTGGGCTCATGTTGCCTGTACGGTAACCAATCTTGATTTGGAGGTTCTGACTATGTCCACTGGTAAAGTTGTCTTGCTCGTCCTCGTGGCTACGCTCCTGAGCATTACCTTCCTACTGGCCCCGTCTCGGCCCGCACCTGTGGCCGCGTCGGATGACCCGGGGGTCATCGCCTACGTGAAGCGCTCGACGAACGACATCCACCTCATCTCGCCTGACGGCACCGGCGACCGGGTGCTCTGGACCTATCCCCTGGGGACCTTCCTATGGGCGCCACAAGATCTCGCCTGGCGGCCCGACGGCCGCGAGCTGGCTTTCTCCAGCGAACACGAGGAGACGTGCTCGTGGTACCAGAGTGACGTCTATGCCATTGGCTACAATGGCGCCGGCTACCGGCGCGTCACCAACGCGCCGGCCTGCGCCGTGCTCGCCAGCCTGCCCAAGGGCTCGGTGGAGGTATACGTCGAAAACTGGACAGTTGGCCAAGTACGTTTCGGCTGTGGGGCAATCGGGCGCCTTGACCCTGACAATAGAAGCCACCTTCGCCAAATTGGAGAACCGCAAACGTAATCTCCTCAGGCAGGTCTTGACAGTCTTGGACTCGAAGCCTTCGATGGCAAGTCGTTCCAGCAGGTCGGGTGGTAAGGTAGAACCGCCCTGGTAGGTCATGGTGTGCTCCTTTCTTGTGTGGCAACTTGAAGGATACACCAGACCTACCGCTTTTTTGGGCGGAGAGAAATTACAGAAGGAATGATACGCTACTCCAAAATTCGGCTGTAGCGGTTCCCTTAATGGTTGCTTCGGTTCAATTGTCGACTCAAGAATTTTTCTGGGTCTTTATCGAACAGTGCTTTGTGTGTGGGGTTCATGAAATAATATTTTTTGCCCTTGTACTCAGAACTGGGGGCGGTATTTTCATTAACCATCATGCCACAGACTGGACATCTCACCATTTTGTCTCACCTCCTTCCGAAGAATATATTAAAAGCTGTGTTAAGGTTAGTTGGCGGGCAGTTTTAGGTCGTACCCAGGACCGAGCAGTTTAAAGTCTTGCCCAGGACTGGCAACAGTAGCCTTTGGAACAGTGAGCGAACCTAGTGTACATCCAACATTTCTTGTTCACCATGAGTCTCACCTCCTTAAACCATATCATTCAGGTTCTCCTCTCATAGATCGTGGACCTCGTCTTGATGATGGCAGATTCCAGGCTCTTACGGGCGCTGCGCCGCCGCAAACCCTGTTTCACCTTATTTTTACGGCAGCCTCTAGCGATACGCCCTGCGCTAATCAAACCCCGGATGAAGATATTATTGCTGGGTCTATAGATATGGACACCAAGCTCAATTGCACGCCAATCGCGTGTATAGTTGATTATTTCTTGCAAAAAAGAGAGTCCTTTATCATTTTTATAATCGCTCATTGTCTTGTTCCTCATTGGTCGGGTTTTACTGGGAATAGCAACGCCCGCATCCTTCACCGCAAATGATGCCGCACAAAGTAGCCGATATCTGATATGGGGGACCATGAACAATCCGACAAGCGACTGAAGCAATGCGGAGTTCCGGTTCGCAAAGGTCGCAGGTTTTCCGTATGGATTGTCGATTCCAGGTCCAGCAGCTAAGGATAGCCAGGAAACCGGAACCGCCAAGTGCGACGAACAGCATCCGAACTTTCGACTCAAGTTCCCAAAGCGCCGTCAGGCCAGTGGTGGCAGCCAGAGCCAATATCCAGGCGATACCCAACAGGGTTTGCTGGGTGCCAAATACCGTCCCATGGTGGCTTGACCGGGACAAACGCTGGGTAACTGTTGTCACGATTACGTTCAGACCGGTGCCTGCTGTCGCTGCGACCGCGATCGCGATGAGTACACCCTGCAGGTGGTTTAACATTCCGACGACAATAAGCCCAACCGGCGCCAACAGCCCTACAATCAACAAGGTGGTGGATAGGTGCAACCGTTTGAAGAGACCAGTGGCGATGAGCGGACCGATCAGTGTGCCAAACCCCAAAGCGCTGAAAAAAACGCCTGTACCTTCTGAACCCAGGCCGAATTGTCGAGAAAGAGGCGTAATGAGCGGTGTGACTGCGCCCAAGAGCAGCGTTGCAACGATCAGGCACCATAAAACCTTTGTGATCGTACTCCGTTTGCGAATCAGATGCCAACCATTTCGTATTTCCTCAATGGGAAACGTTCGCCGAAGGGCGATCGGATTTCCTGGTTTCATCTGGATCATGGTCAGCGGTAGCAATGAGAGCAGCCACCCGCCGCCGGCTCCCAAAAGCGCTGGAGCGAAGTCGTCGGAGGCCAGAAACAGCATCCCTGCGATGGCAGGTCCTATAAAGCTTCCCACGCCAGACAGAATCGAAAGGGTTGTGTTGGCTTCCATGAGCCGAGCTCTATCGGTCAATTGGGCAACCAAGCCCAATCGGGCCGGTATAAGCAGCAGGCGGCCTAACATGATCAGGAACGCAATGATATAGACGAACGTAACGATCTTTGCGAAAGTCAGGCTGAAAACCAGAGCAGCAATGGCTGAGTTTGCGATGACTGCCGATCGCTTAAATCTCAACTGATCTGCAAGTCCGCCCATCCAGGAACCGAAGAAAACCGGGGCGGTCGACTGGATGATCATGAGAATGCCTATGCTGGAAGATCCCCTTCCGAGCAAATATGCCCGCTCAAGAAGGACGATGTAGACAATATTGCATGCCACTTCAGAGATGGCAGAAGAAAACAGTAAAAGAGATAATCCCCGGCTTGGTGCCAGCCTCGCCAGGCTAAGGCGCTTGGTTGATCGCGCCGGTGAGGTCGCATCAGGTGGTCGGCTCTGTTGGAAGATCTCCGATACAGTAAACTTCATCATTCAACTCTTCCCGTTTCGACGGGTCAGACTTGCCGTTGGTCGCTGCCAGGCTTGTACTGATCATGGATGTGTTCAATGTGCTCAGATGCTGCGGTCCTAGATCTGGCTCCCAGGCTTAGATTCAAAGCCTTGCTTCCTTCAGAAGGCGCGGCAGGATCGATTTCCAACCAAGGCTCATGAGGTGGATGCCACTTACGCCGGGCAAATCCTTAATCTGGTCAACTAACTCCAATGCGATTTCCAGCCCAGTCTCCTTGGGGTCAGGGCTGCGTTCCATTCGATCGACGAGCCCTGGCGGAATGGAGATGTCCGGAATGTGTTCACGCATGTACCGGGCCATGCGAACCGAACGCAGTGGGCCTACACCAACCAGGATATGCACCTTTTGGAGCAAGTCTCGTTCTGCTAGGGCGGCTAACCATCTTTTCAACCTGGCGGTGTCATAGACAAGCTGAGTCTGGATAAATTGAGCTCCGGCATTGATTTTCTTTTCCAGACGCCTGGCTTCGTGCTGGGGCATAGGGTCATTGGGCGAGGCGGCTGTCCCCAAGAATAGGATCGGTGGTTTCTTAAGGGGTCGACTGTCCAGGAGTTGGGCTTCATCTCTCATTCGCCGCAGGATCCACAACATTTGGGTGGCGTCAAGGTCGAATGGCAGGCCAGCAGCTGGCCCCCGGCTTTTGGTGGGAGGATCGCCCGTCAGGCACAGGATATTGCTAATCCCGAACGCTGTGGCGCCGAGCGCCTCAGATTGCAGGGTAAAGCGATTGTGATCTCTGGCTGTTAGCTGAAGCACTGGTTCCACACCCGCTTCCATGAGCAATGCACTGCAGGCCAGGCTAGACATGCGCGTGGTTGCCATAGGGTTCTGGGTCACGTTTGCGGCATGAACAACATCTCTAAAGCCAACCGCTGCTTGGAGAACTTCCTCTGTATTTGAGTCTGCAGGCGGCGTGACCTCGGCGGTAAGAACGAACTCGCCATTATCCAGAGCCGCCTGCAGCCTTGATGCAGCGCCATTTGAACGAGGCGGGTGATATTGGTCATCACCCTGCCACCATTCTGGTTGGCGTATTCCGCGAAAGAGTTCCGTCACTTCTCCTCGCCATTCGTCGGCGTGGGCCAGAAAACTGGGAGAAAACAACCCACGCGAGCGCGCCTCGGCAAGCACTGTGCCCCAGGTCTCATGGCCCACTCTCGTCCAGTCCAGGGGAGCCTGGACTTCCAAGAGCTTATCCAGAGAGCCTTTGGCTTCAGCGCGCTGGTAGATCAAGTGCCAGACACATGGGCGGGATGGATCTACACAGCAACCATCAGCAGCGCCACTGCCGCAGGGACCATTACGCAACCCTTTTGGGCACAGCATCGGGCAAATGAAAGCCGTCTCTTGCAGCAGACAGTTACCACACATACTGCACTTGAAGAGCGCTCCTTTGATCAGGCGCTCAATCACGATCAATGCCCGCTCTCTCCCGGTGGGGGAGTCGATGGGAAGCAACGGCGCTCGAAATCGTCTCATGGTTGACATATTAATGCTCACATATTTCAGCAAAGGCGCTCATCGGGTTGCGGTCATATCCTGGAATCTTATGCCTTGACGACCATTTCCTTTGAGGAATACGAAGACTCCTGAACTCGTTTGGAAACTTTCTCACCACGCAAGTAGCTGGGGCGGATGTCGACGCTGCGCAAACGATTGGCGTTGCTGACCACGGTGATGGAACTCGTCGCCATAGCGATCTCCGCTAGCACCGGGTGCATCCAGCCGATGATTGCCAGCGGGATCATGGCCACGTTGTAGAAGAATGCCCAAAACAGGTTTTGCTTGATCTTTTGGAAGGTAGCATTACTGAGGTTGATAGCCTCTACGATGCCGGTTAGCTCACCTCGGACCAGGGTGATATCACTGGCTTCGATGGCGATGTCGGTTCCTGTTCCGATGGCGATGCCGACATTGGCTTGAGTCAGGGCGGGGGCGTCATTGATGCCATCACCTACAAACGCCACCAAACCAAAACGATCCTGCAGCTTTTGAACCTCCGCCACTTTTCCATCAGGCAGAACCTCAGCTAGCACGTGATCAATGCCGACCCTGCGTGCAATTGCTTCGGCAGTACGTCGATTGTCTCCAGTGATCATGGCGGTCTCAAGCCCCATGTGATGCAACTCTCGAATTGCATCAATAGAGTCTTCCTTGAGCGTGTCTGCCACGGCAATTACCCCGGCGAGCCTGCCCCCGGCAGCAACGAGCATAGCGGTCTTGGCTTCATTCTCCAGCTGTTGCAGGGTTTTCTCTAAAGGTGCTGGATCGATTCCGTGCTCGAGCATCAGTCTTCGTGATCCCACAAGAACAGAGCCACTATCGAGCGTAGCACTTACGCCTTTCCCACGTATGGCCAAAAAGGCCTGTGGTTCTTCTAGAATAAGCTCAAGGACTCGGGATTTCTCAACTATGCATCTCCCCAGGGGATGCTCACTCCCAACCTCGACCGAAGCAGCCAGACGGAGGACCTCATCTTGATGAAAACCTTCGGCTGGAAGGATATCCGTGACCTCCGGACGTCCCTTGGTGATGGTACCGGTCTTGTCAAAGGCAATGATGCGCACGTCCTTGATGGTCTGGACCGCTTCACCGGTGCGAATGAGGATGCCGTGCTCGGCGCCCTTGCCGCTACCCACCATCAGGGCGGTAGGGGTGGCCAACCCGAGAGCGCAGGGGCAGGCAATAACCAGCACAGCTACGGTGGAGACAATGGCCAGGGTGATCACCCCCAGATTGGGATTGACCCAGGGCAAGAAGGATCCAGTATTAACCAAAGCTTGCATGGGTGCAGAAATTAAGATCCAGGCAGCGAAGGTCAGGATCGCAATTACGAGCACGATCGGTACGAAGATGCCGGTTACTTTATCGGCAAATTCTTGGATCGGGACTTTGGAACCCTGGCATTCTTCCACCAGCTTGATAACCTGGGAGAGGAAGGTGTCTTTGCCAACTCGAGTGGCTTTTACCTTGAGCAGCCCTTCCTGGTTAATGGTAGCGCCAATTACTTCATCCCCCTGGCGTTTGGTTACAGGCATGGACTCTCCAGTAGCCATGGACTCATCAACCGCACTATCGCCTTGTAAGACTACTCCATCGGTGGGGATTTTGTCCCCAGGGCGAACGATCATGATGTCCCCGACGTCAACATCCTCGATAGGGACTTCAACTTCCTTTCCGTCTTTAAGAACCCAAGCGGTTTTCGCTCCCAATTCCAGGAGCTTGCGGATGGCCTGAGAAGCGCGTCCCTTGGCGGTTTCCTCCACATAGCGACCGGTCAGGTGAAATGCCATGATCATGGCTGCCACACCCGCATAGTTGGCGACGGGGAAGAAGAAGGAAGCTGGACCGGTGAGAAGGGAGACGCCCGTGCCTAGCGCAATGAGCGTATCCATGTTTGGTTTGCCCCGTATTCCAGCCTTAAATCCTGAACGATAGGTATGTCTGCCAACCCAGAACAAGACCGGGAGACCCAGTACCACCATCCCTAGATTAAATATGGACTCATTGGGCCACATGATTCCAAAGAACATCTCCAGAAACATCCATAAAATGATGGGTGCGGTGAAACTCCAGGCGACCCACATCCTGAAGCGAGATTCCTGCATTTTGCGCTCAGACTCGTCTTCGGCGACTTGACCGGCGCCTTCCTTGAAGTCCAGGACTTGATATCCAACTTCAGCCACCGCAACTTTGAAATCCTTGATCGTTGCCAGGGTGGGGACGAAAGTTACTGTAGCTTTTTCTGTAGCGAGGTTGACGGTAGCATCAACTACCCCGGGAACACCCTTGAGAGCGCCTTCCACAGTGGATACACAGGAGGCACAGGTCATGCCGCCTATGGGCAAAGTGAGGGTCTCACTGGGTACGTCGTAACCGACATCTCTTACAGCCTGGATCAAGTCGATCGTCTTGACCTCAGGCTTTGACAGGCGAAGACTGGCGCGCTCGGTAGCCAGGTTAACGCTTGCCTGCGCCACCCCCTCTACGCCATTCAATGCGTTTTCAATATTGGCTGCGCATGAGGCGCAGGTCATACCGGAAACGGGCATTGTAAACTCGATTGATTGGTCCATGATTTAATCTCCTTATGTTTTGATTAGATATCTTCAAAAAATTGCAGTTTGGTGGGGAATGCGGCGGCTCTGCTGCATGCTCCTTTTGAGACGGTGTTGTAGTTAATAAAGCTCGATTGTTTCCATGCAGAATACAGCTTCACTAAGCGTTCCAATTCTTCTGAGCGCCGGTTGAGAGAGGGCTCCTCACAAATCACTTGCTTGCTTCTTTCGACTTGGTCATAAAACAATTGGGCTGCGATCGCATCGATGGCGCCTCGTACAGCTTTCAACTGAATGAGTATCTCCTCGCAGGTTTCCCCGGCTTCGAAGAGGTCGCCAATCGCACGCAGATGTCCCTGGACGGTACGCAGGCGCCAAAGAATTCTCTTCCGGTTATCCGTCATGGTTCCCAACTCCGGGGTATTGCTTTGAAATACTCATTTCCCTTAATGCCTGTAAGATCACTGCTCGCAGAAGGGGGTTGGATTGCCTTTGAGGCGCATCTACTATCGCAAAACGTACCAGGCCATTATGACCAAGAACTTCCAGGGTGAGCGGCGGATTATCCCGGTCATAAACCAGGAGCTCAATCATCTGGCCATCGCATAGTCCATTGCTGTGGATGGGGCAGATAAAGTTCCCAGCTTCTGCCTGAGCGACCTGTAAGTCGAAAGATGGGATAACTTCAAAGCCCGCAGAAGCAAGGGCTTGCTCAACACGGTCGATGGCGGTAGCCCAGTCCTCATGTAGTGTAATCAACGGGTTTTCTTCGTCCATATCCATACATCCGTTCACTTGTCGTGCATTTGGTCACAGGCATCCTGATATTCACACCTTAAGACTTGCGTCCGCCCTCATCCAAACAGTTCACGGAAATCAGCACATAACCCACACTATAGAGTCGGTACAGGATTCCATGGAGGAGCGCCTGGTCTTCGACCAACCCCGTGATCGCAGTAATGGTGCCGAAACCTTCATCCTGGGATACGCTTGTCTCCATATCCTCAAGCCAATCCCATTGTTTCTCTCCAAGCTGGCCTTTTACTCTGATCTGATATATCCTTTGTTTATCCATAGCAGCCTCATGGTCTGTATAGGGCTCTTGATTTGACTCTTTTTGGATCGCCTTAGACGGATCAGTTTCAGCATCCGCTGTTTCTCTGCCTCTTGCAAAAAGGCATTTACTCTATCTTTGTAGGCTTCAATTTCTAATTGGGGTAACATAGCTTTTGTCTCTGTTGAAATTGTTTTGTGCTGAACTGACTATGGGTTTTCTTTTCCTTCCTCAGATAAGTGCAATATACGATTATGTTTTCATGGGATATTGAGGTTTAGCTCCCAATTCTCACCGATATCTGCACTCCTTGGATAATTATCTACAGCATACATAAAAGATGGTTGTTCGTGACGACCCATAAGTGTTATTGAGGTATTGTTCTATTTATCGAATATCCTTTAGCGCACAATGCTTATAAAGAAAAAACGGGCTGTCATCAGATAAAATGACAACCCGTTCCAATTTTCAAAATATGCCAAATTTATATTATTCCCCCTGCAACAATCCAATCCTCCTGGCCCGGATCACAGCCTGAGCCCTATTCTTTACAACCAGCTTTCCATAAATATTGCTTGTGTGTCCTTTGACAGTGTTTAGGGAAATATAGAGTTTTTGAGAAATTTCTTTGTTTGAAAGCCCTTGTGCGATCAAGTCAAGAACCTCGAGCTCGCGCTCGCTCAACGGCTCGACTTGATCAAACTCCTCGTCTTCATCTCCCATTGCCAGGCTTAGTTTTGGCTTCTCCTTTGGATAGGTGGCCAGCAGCTTGCCAACGTACTCGGGGTAGATCTCCCGGGAGGCGGCCTCGTACAGCAACTTAGCCATGACATGCCCTTCATCTACGAAGATGCGGATATAGCCTTCAGATTCCCCAATAGTGAGGGCGCGCGACAGGGCATCGAAGGCTCCATCCAATTCACCGATTGTTTCTAAGGCTAGCGCCCTGATGATCTCAAGTTCCATCACCCGTTCACCCCATCCCCGTTTTTGGGCAATTTGGTGTTGACCATTCAGGAAGCTTAACACCGATTGAATGGATTTCTCTCGATAGGTAGGGGGCAAGGTTCGCGCATAAGCGATATGAATTCTGGCGGTAATCATTTGCACAATATAGTCTCTCTCGGATGTAGGAAAGAGTATTGGATATTCGGTGTCCGCTCCTAGATCAGGAGCGTATTTTTCCAGCCATTGGAAGACTAAGCGAAGCCTGGATTGTGTATATTCAGCCTCCCTGAGCCATAGCAAAGCCTTTAAGGCGGACAGGAAGGATTCAGTCCAAGCCGATCGTTCACCAGCAGAATCAATGGAGTTTTCCGATAAGGCCCTTTCCGAACTGGACCATTCACCCCGGGCTTGATACAGCCTGCATAGATCCACAAGGCACAAATCACGGAGTTCATCTTCCCCGCTCAAGGGAAGCAAATCCATCCCTTTCGCCAGCGCCGTTTGGGCGGAATCAAGGTCATTACGTTCTACCAAGATTTTTCCAAGCAAAGCATAAAGAAATCCAGCAGTGGCGGATTCCATTTTCCCCTGGCGGTGAGCATAATCAAGCCATTCACGACAAACCGATTCCGCCTCACGCAGCCTGCCTTGTCGAAGCGCGATAAAAACCATGTCGTAATATAACCCAATCCCCATGTAGTCCATACCGCTAATCTTCGCATGGTGTTGCGCATCCAAGTCAAAGCGTCTGGTGGATTCAATGTCTCCTATGATGATGTGAGCTGCGCCAATTGAATGCAGTAAGATGCTTCTCAACCAGGAATTGCTTTCATCAATAAAATCGAGGGCTCGCTTTCCCGATTCAATCACTGCCTGAGGATCTTCATGCCTGGAGAAGGCCAGTATGGGGCGAATTGCATAGATATGCTCTCTGACTTTGTGCTCTTTGTCGGTCTTGGCTTTATCCGGTTCACCTTCTTGCATCGACAGTGCTTCTTCGGCCGCCTGAATCCATTCGTCAATTTCCTTCGGGGGATGGGAATAATTGGTGAACAAAAGGGTCCATGCATAAAGAATAGAAAGGGAAGAACGAGATCGTATCATCTCCTTGGAAAGGTTTTCGAACCATCTTTGAACCTTTCGGACTTCTGCTTTGGATATCGCGGCCAAGCCGTGATTCTCGATCAAGTCTAAGGCTCGCCTATTATTCTCACCCACCAGCGCATGGTTGATAGCTTCAGTAACAAATCCATTCGCTTCCATCCATTCACTTGCTTTGAGATGGAGATCGAATACTTTTTCGGGAGAAACTAAAGCCAATCGGTAACGTAAAAACTCAGCAAACAATAAGTGATATCGGTACCAGAAGCGGCGGTTATCCAACGGGAACGTAAACAGATTGTTTCTCTCAAGCCACTCCAAGATTTCCTGGCTTTGCTCCGCTGTGCCTTCACCATATACCAATCGTTGACAAAGAGAGGCAGTTAAACGGTCAAGAACCGAGGTATAAAGAAGGAATTCATGAATTTCCTGGGGTAAACGCGCCAGAACCTCTTCAATAAGATAATCTGTTATCTGCCGATCGGTCCCTGCGAACGCTTCTACGAACTTCGATGACTCCGGCTCGTATTGCAGGGAATGGGCAGCCAGAAGCAGACCAGCAATCCAACCTTCAGTTTTCGACTCCAGAGCGGCGATTTGTGGCTCTGGCAAATGCAGAGACATGATTTGATCGAGAAAATCCCTGATTTCCTCTCCCAAGAAGCGCAGCTCTTTGGCTCGAATTTCAGCTATTTCATCGCTCACGCGCAGCCTGGCAATCGATAGGGGCGGATCGATTCTGGTTGTGATAACGATGTGAATCTGTGGAGGTTGTTGTGTTAAGAGATCACTTATCAAATCGTGGATGGAAGGTTCTTTAATTTCATGGTAATCATCCAAGACCAGGACCACTCTTTGGGGAAATGATGCGATTTCGTTGATTAATTGAGCAAATACCTTTTTGTGGTTTGGTTTTCGATCTGGCTGGGAAACAATTTCTAGAAATTTATCAATCGGTTTTTCGAAATCCCCACTAGCCGATTGCAAGGCTGCAATAAGATAACTTAGAAAAACAAAAAGGTCATTGTCTTGGGCATCCAAAGAGTACCAGGCGATAGGTTCCTGCAAATTATTAATCCAACTCGAAATCAGAGTGGTCTTCCCATATCCTGCTGGAGCAGACACGAGGGTCAAATTCCTGTTTAAGCTCTTATCCAGACGCTCAATCAGACGCGGTCGCGGCAATATTTTTGATCGTTTTTTGGGCGGGGTAATTTTTGTCTCGAGAATAATATCAGTCATTTGTTATTCTATTGATATTGAGAGACAAGGAGGTCCTTCTTGGAAGGGAGTGCAGGTATTGAGGAAAATACAAACCTACTCCATTAGCAGTTCCGAACAAGAGAAAAAGTCTCGTAACAGAGTATATCGGATAAGAATTGTCCTGACAAGCATCAAATGGCGGCTG
>DATCYX010000248.1:0-3654 GCA_036526235.1 Anaerolineales bacterium
TTCGCGAGCTGCGTGTTAAGTACACTGACAGGGAGGAAGTTTATGGGCAAGATCGCCCCGCTCGCTGGCTCCCCGAATCCCTGGAGCGCGGTTTTATGGGCGCTATTGAGCACTTCTTCGAGTGCGTGCGCCAGCGCCAGATACCTCAGACGGATGGCTACGATTCAGCTCGCACCCAGGAGTTGCTAGAAGCCATGGTGGCCTGCGCAGGATGAGGTGCCTGGACTTGGTTGATCTGGGCTGCTTTTCGTTAGGTTAAGTCCCCCTGTGCATTGGTGAGACAGGTGTTTTACCTGTGTATTTCCTTTGTTTATCCTTTCTTATCTGAATAAATGCCTTAAATCGGTTCTCCCCCAGGTGCATATCCTGGGGGAGAACCTTGCCAACTTATGGAGGAGAAAATTTCTTATGATCCTGCTTTCTCCCGGGCGTTTGCCCAGGAAAAGCCAATTTAGGTCATATCTATTCTAGATGCTTTTACTGGCACCTGCCGCACTCTCGCCACCTCGAAATAGCCAATCGAGAAGTCGTTGGAAGCTACTCTTCGGTACCTTGATCTTGGGAAGAGATTTTTTGGTTTCTCTGGCTTCGTATTCCGCTACTAGCCGCCTGGTTTGCGCTTCGCTTAGATAGGATTCCATGCGAGCCTTACCAAAATTTCTTTGCGATACGTCGTTGTACATTTGGACCTCCTTTTAACCTCAAACACCGACCGGGATACCCAATTTGATGTTCTGCGGCTTCACTATCAAAAAACACTTGCACGATCCATATCATTAAATACATGGAACGCCATATGTGCCCTGATCATATCGAATTAATGGGGACGGTGTCATCCCCAAAATTGGGGATGTATTTGGGTATTTGGTGCTACTTTATTTGGGGGGTTACAGCAAGCCCAGTTCCTTGCCGCGTTGCACTGCCTCCGCACGCCGGTGCACATCGAGTTTTCGATAGATATTCTTGGTGTGGGAGCGCAGTGTGCTAGGCGAGATATATAATTTTGCGGCAATCTCTTCGATGGAGAGACCAGATGCCAGTTGGCATAGCACTTCCAGCTCCCGCGCGCTTAGCTTTTCCCCCATAATTTTCACCGTCAGCGCATTGCTCATGGATGCTGTGCCCCGCTTTGCATCCAGGTCCTTTTGAGGGGCGTACATCATGGCTTGCTCAAAGGAAAGCCGTTGTCCTTCTGCCCAGGCTGCCTGGTAATCTTGAGGATCCAGCTGTTTGGCTGCAGCCGCGGCATAGCCGTCGATCTCGACTTGATCCGCTGGCTGCAGGCCGGTCGACATTCGCTCAAAAATGGCCTGTGACGCGCCGAGCAGCTTCGCCGCCCGCCAGGCTTTGCCTTGCGAGGCTACTGGGCCGGACAGCATCGCCAGCGCGATAGCGCAGTGGTACCTAAGGTCCAGGCTATGTAACAATTCCAGCCCTTTGATGACGTAATTTTCCGCTTTTTCATATTCACCCTGGCGCTGGGCCACATAGCTCAGGTTTACCAGGGAGATCGCCTCCCGGCGACGGTTGCCCGTCTGGCGGCAGACAGCCAGTGAAGCTTCATAAGCCCTGCCAGCCCGCTTGAAATCTCCCACCAGGCGGGTCGACTCTCCGATTTGGTTATATCCCCAAGCTAAGCCGGCTTGATCACCGAGCTCCTCGAACAGGGCAACAGCCTGCTCAGAGAATTGAACGCTCTCCAGGTATTCATTTGGGTTTTTGGTGGCATGGGCGCTGAGCCATAAGAGCGCGCACGCCTGGTTGTAGCGGTCCCCACTCTGTCGGGCGATAGCCAACGCTTCCTGGTTCAACTGCTTGCCGCGCTCGTGCTGCCCAAAAACAAAAGCCAACATACTAGCTCCGTTCAGCATCTTGGCGTGAATCTCTGGGGGTGCCTGATCCACCCGTTTGAGCGCTACCTCTATCCATTTCCGACTCTGAGAAATGGAGCCTTCGTAGTACCAAAATTCAGACAAGGATGCTGCCAGGCGCAACCCAATGCTTGCATCTGCTTGGGCGAACGACCATTCCAGGGCAGCCAGCAGGTTGTCATAATCTGCTCTGAGACGTGCCGACCAGTATTCCTGTTTGGGGCCTCGCAAAAGCGGCTCGGATTGCTTGGCAAGTTCTGCAAAATATTCAGCATGCCGCCTGTGCATTTGCTCCACCTCTCCGCTTTGCTTCAGGCGCTCGCGGGCATACTGCTGGATGGTTTCCAGCATGACGAAGCGCGGTTCGCCCTTGGGCCCTACTTTCTGTATGATCAGGCTCTTATTCAGCAGGGATTCTAGACAATGCAGCACACCGCTTTCCAAAGTGTGACCACAAACGATTTCAATTGCTTCCAGGCTGTGGCCGCCCTGGAAGATACCCAGGCGTGCAAACAGCGTCTTCTCATCCTCGTCGAGCAGATTGTAACTCCAGTCGATGGCAGCTCGCAGTGTCTGGTGTCGGGCCTCGAAATCGCGCGGCCCCGCGGTGAGCATCCCAAGCGAATTGCTTAGCAGGTCAAGCATATATTCGGGCGAGAATATCTTCACCCTGGCGGCTGCCAGTTCAATCGCCAGGGGCAGGCCGTCCAGGTGGATGCACAGTTCAGCCACATGGCGGGCGTTGATCTCGGAAAGCCGGAAGTTCGGGTTAGAGGCCTGGGCGCGCTGGATGAATAGATCCACCGCTTCATACTCAGAGAAACGATCATGGGAGATATCAGCCCGTCTCTCTGGTAATGACAGCGGCAGCACAGGGTATTCCTGTTCGCCATACAGGTGTAGTGCCTCTCGGCTGGTCACCAGAACCTTCAGGCTGGGCACGTTAGCGATCAATTCACTAACCGTGCTGGCAGCCTCTAGTATTTGCTCGAAGTTATCCAGTAAGAGCAGGCTGTGCTTTGTGCTTAGGTGATCTATGATGTCATTTAGCAGAGCGTGCGTCAACGACTCTTTGACGCCTAATTCATGGGCGATACGGTTGATGACCAGGTTTGGATCCTGCAATGGTGCCAGGTCGACGAAGAATACGCCATCCTTGAATTGGTCTTGCACCAGCGCGGCAGCCTGAAGAGCCAGGCGCGTCTTGCCCACCCCGCCGGGACCGCTCAATGTCAGCAGGTGTGTAAACTGGTCTTCGAGCAGAGCGCTAATCTCGTTAAGCTCGCGCTGGCGGCCGATGAAAGTAGTAAGTTGAATGGGCAGGGAGCTGCGCTGCTTGGAGGGCTTGCGTGGATTGGGATTCACCAGTCGAAAACCTCTGGTTATTCCATGCGGGTGCAGGTTTGAAGTCTTCTTTGTGCCAGGACAATATTTGTAATCAAAGAAGATGATTCGATAATTAGATTGTACCCCACTGTGTGCAATAATGTCTACATATACATACTCGTAGCCATGGATAATGATTGGCTTTCTCGATATGGTTAAAGCCTGGTAAATTTCGATAAATAAGATTGACTTAATCTGGATAGGTAGGGTATACTCTTACTAACCCCAAATACACTCCCCAACCGCAGGACGCACTGATGATTCCAGGGGGATCTATCTACTTTCACAACCATTCACAGGAGGTTAACTAAATTCGCATGTTTTCGCTTGGCTTACCTGGATTAGTGCTACCTAAGGGGATGTAAATTCATCAATAAAAATGGAGGTAAATAAATGA
>DATCYX010000249.1:0-3702 GCA_036526235.1 Anaerolineales bacterium
GTGGGCACGAAACTTACCATTCCTAAAAGTGCGCGTGGCTTCCCGGGCAAACGCTCCTTGAAGTCCCATCCCGATACCTACACGGTGGGATCGAGGGATTCAATCTATTCCATCGCCTGCGAGTATGGCGATGCAGACCCATATGCTATTGCCTTAGCAAACGGGTTGAGCGCACCCTACAAGCTCACGAACGGTCAACAGCTCTGCATCCCATAAGCAGAGAGATAGTTAGAATCAGGACATCCTAAAAACCAGGGGTTTCTGGCAGGCATTCACAGCCCGCCCGAAACCCCAATTGCTTAACATTATGACATTTCAAAAAATCAGCTCATCAAGAATTTATCGTGGACGAGTATTTGATCTACACCAGGACGAGGTGCGTCTGCCCAATGGACGCGTTGTCCAGCTCGATATCGTCCAACACCCCGGGGCGGTGGTCTTAGTGCCGGTGGACGCGCAGGGCAATATTTGGTTCGTACGCCAATACCGGCATGCGGCTGGCACAGAAATGCTAGAATTGCCTGCCGGGACGATGGAGAGGGGTGAAGATATCGAAAGCTGCGCTTATCGCGAGCTGCGTGAAGAGATCGGTATGGCTGCCGGAGAAGTATTGAAAATCGGTGAGTTTTTTATGGCTCCGGGTTATTCCACTGAGTATGTATATATTTACCTAGCCACCAGCTTGCAACCAGCACCCCTGCCAGGTGATGATGATGAATTCATCCATGTCGAGCGCATGGCTGCCGGAGAAGCGTTTGAGCTGGCAGAAAAGGGACAAATCCCCGATGCAAAAACAGTGGCCGCGCTCTCCCTGGCGCGACCACATATCCAACGGTTCTAAGAACTGGCAAATTAAGGTCTAGGGCGATCGACTCGCGGGGGCATGCTGCGCGGTCGATTTTGTGAGCGCCCTGCCTCTGGGTTGAGCAACGTATTAAGCCACTTAATGGCGCGCGGGTCATATTCCCTACGCCCGCACACATCACAAACCCAGGCGGGGAAATTTGGGACGGTGATCAATTCGGTGTTCAACCAGGTGAAATAGGTCAAAGATCGCAGACGCAAAACGCCTGTTTGGCACTCTGGACACAGAGCCACGAATTTATTCGCTTCGTTCGTGTCTTCCCCAGCCATGATGTGCTTCCTCCTGCTATTTTCGAGTTTACCATGATTTTACATGCAAATGGAACCTTTTTTTGGTTAAGATATCACTGACAATATTTTCAGATTTAAACACACCAATCAATCGACTCATGGTAAACCAGCGACCGGGGTGATATGTTCCACCACACCCCACTCCACTGGGGGCCAATAGACAAAAACTGCTTTTCCAATGACATTTTCTAACGGCACCGGTCCCCAAGTATGCGAATCAGACGAATTATTGCGATTGTCACCAAGCACAAAAAGCGAGCCTTCCGGCACTGTCCATTGACTTTCATACTTCGGAGGTGCAGCGATATATGGCTCGTTCAAAGCTTGACCGTTTACTTGAACCTGACTATTCGAGATCACCACCTCATCTCCCGGCAGACCGATGACACGCTTGATATATTCCTGCGTTGGATCTCTAGGGAATAGAAATACAATAACATCGCCAATCGCTGGCTGCCCAAATCGATATGCAATTCGGTTCACAATGACAAATTCCCCGGAGTGAAGCGTAGGCTCCATACTCATCCCATCCACGCGTATGCGAGCGGTAAGTGCGTTAATCCCCGCGAAGAGCAGCAGAGAGAATACCAGGGTTTCTACAATATCGACCAAAAATCGAACTATCTTCGTCTTGGTTTGTGGAATAGCAGCCTGGTCGTCGGCGGTTTCAATACTTATGCTGTCTATATTATTATCCATAGTTAATCAGGCGGATTATAAGGCGGGTAAGCAGGTGGTGCAAGGGCTGCAGGTTACCTGCGGGGTTTCAGCACAATCCTTATCGGTGTACCTAAAAACCCATACGCTTCACGGACGCGGTTCTCTAAAAATCGCCGGTAGGTGAAGTGCGCCAGCTTGGGATCATTTACATAGATCATGAATGTAGGCGGGTCGCTACGCACCTGAGTCCCATAGTACATCTTGAGTTGTCGCCCTGCGTGCGAAGGCGCAGCATGCCGCCTTTGTGCATCTTGAATAATACGATTAATATCCGATGTCGAGATGTGCACTAAGCGCTCCTCTTGCACGCGCAATGCCAGTGGCAACACCTGTTCGACACGTTGGCCTGTTTTAGCTGAGATGAACAACACCGGGACGTAATCCATAAAGTTTAACTCCTGGCGTACCTGGCGAGTGAAGTGGTCCATGGTGTAGCTATCTTTGGGGATGGCATCCCACTTGTTCACCAGCACCACAGCGCTCTTCCATGCATCCAGGATGAAACCAGCAATATGCGTGTCCTGAGCTGTCATACCTGATGTTGCATCCACTACCAGCAGGCTGACATCGGCGCGCTCAATGGCGCGCAGAGAGCGCAACACGCTATATTTTTCCACGCCCGGCTCGATGCGTCCCCGTCTGCGGATGCCAGCCGTATCAATCAGGGTAACGGGTATCTCACCCACCATGATCTGCTCGTCTACGGCATCCCGCGTGGTACCTGGGATCGGGCTGACAATGGCACGCTCTTGTCCCACCAACCGGTTCAATAAACTAGATTTGCCCACGTTTGGTTTGCCAACAATGGCGATTTTCACCGTGTCATCTTCAGCCTCTTCGCCCGGCTCCCGAAACGAGGCGACCAGGACATCCAGCAAATCTCCTGTACCGGTGCCATGCAACGCCGAGATCGGGTGGGGATCACCCATGCCAAGTTCGTAGAACTGGAGCGCTTGCGCTCGGCGGGCTTCACTATCCGCTTTATTAACTACCAAAAATACCGGGGGCCAAGATTCTCCATCAACCTCTCGCTGATGGCGGCGCAAGATTTGGGCTACCTCACGATCTGCAGGCGTCACCCCATCTTCTGCATCCGTAACGAAAAGCACAGCGTCAGCGTCCTGGATAGCCATCTCAGCCTGAGCACGGATTTGCCCAATGTAATCCGCCGATCCAATCGATAAAGGCTCTTTCTTCCTTCCGGAAGCCATGAGGGAGGGGTCAATGCCTCCCGTGTCTACGATGTCGAAAGCCACCCCTGCCCACTCGGCCTCTGCCATAAGCCGATCTCGAGTGGTGCCAGGAGTCTCGTCGACCACCGCCAGGCGTTCTTCTGCCAGGCGATTAAACAAGGTGCTCTTCCCTACATTCGGGCGTCCGACCAATACCACAACGGGTTTGGGCATCACATATTCCTTATGGTGTCGGAGTGACTGTAGCTGGTATGGGTGAACCCTGACCCGTAGGCGTTATGGTCTCAGGAGGGGCAATCTCAATTGTCACTTCAACATTTTCAGGTATTATGGAAGCGACACTGACTTGAGGGGGTAACAAATCCACCTTCGGTGGAACCTGGTGCACGTCAGGCTCCAAACCACTTAAGTTAACCGAGACGCGGATCCCCCCAGGTGTCAAGTTGTTCAACAGAGGTAATGGACCCGTCAAGAGTAAATCCACGGTATCTGGTGACAGTTTCGCCTGGTATTCAGGTGACAGACCGACTACCTCTAGGGGCAATGTAATGGGTAGGCTTCCCTCCAGCGCAGCGATGCTCAGGCGTACCAGCACACTCTCCTCGCCCGCTAAAGTAACCCCCTCGGGCAGGTT
>DATCYX010000250.1:0-6215 GCA_036526235.1 Anaerolineales bacterium
ATGCCGTTAAAGCCTTCGCAGCGGGCGCTCGCGTCATTGGAGGGTGCTGTGGCAGCACACCTGCCCATATCCAGGCCATCTCCACAGCCCTGGCATCTCAAGTGGTAGCAGGATGAAAACTGCCCTAATCGCCTGTGGCGCGTTGGCGCGTGAGGTGCTGGCGCTGAAGGAGAAGCACGGCTGGGATGTGGAGGTGCTGGCTTTGCCCTCCTTGCTGCACAACGAGCCTGCGCGCATTCCTGGGGCAGTCCAGGAGCGTATCCGCCAGGCGAGAGAAAGCCATGATCGAGTGCTGGTAGTCTATGGCGACTGCGGCACGGGTGGCTTGCTCGACCGGCTGCTGGCGAAGGAAGGCGTGCAGCGCGTGGCTGGACCGCACTGTTATGAGATGTACGCCGACGGCACGTTTGAGCGCTTGATGGCTGAGGCACCCGGCACGTTCTTCTTGACGGATTACCTGGTGCAGTCCTTTGACCACCTGGTGCTGGAGGGGCTGGGTATCGATAAACACCCCGAGCTGCGCGACGAATATTTCCGTAATTACACCCGCGTGGTGTATCTTGCCCAGCGTGACGATCCTGCGCTGCTGGAAAGGGCTAGATGGGCAGCTGATTGTCTGGCTCTCCCCTTGGAGGTACACAAGGCAGGCTACGGCAAGCTGGAAAGCAGGTTGAAGGAATTAATCGAGGCATGACCGTCACCTACCAGATCGTCTATTGGCGGGATATCCCGGCCCAAATACGCTTGCGCTCTCCACAGGGGCGCATCTCTCGCCCACTTTCGCCGCGTTTCCAAGAGGCAATCGACGCAGCCGCTATGCGTGCCCATGCCACCAGTACCGACGACTACCTTGAGGACTGGCGTACCGGTGATACACAGAGCCGCGAGGGCGATGCGCAGCAAGTGGCCGACTCTGTAGCAGACGAGATCGAAGCTGCTTACCCGCAGGATCGGTTGTTGGGGTTGGCGGCGAACGGGGGCCTAGAAAAGTAAGTGTTTCGTCGTTTGCAAGATTCACCCCATTTCCTTGAGGTTGTTTACCGGTCGGTGTACCGCATGCTGCTGCCTTTCCGACCCTGGCTGAAGCCAGACGGGTGGGTTGAGCGAGTGTTCGTCCAGTTGGAGCGCTTGAGCAAGGGCGCCCTTTTTGACTGCCGCATGTGCGGGCAATGCGTGTTGCATTACACCGGCATGACCTGCCCCATGACCTGCCCCAAGAACCTGCGCAATGGACCTTGCGGAGGGGTGCGGCTGGACGGCAACTGCGAGATTTACCCGGAAAAGGCTTGCGTGTGGGTGCAAGCCTGGCAGCGCTCCCAGCAGATGCCAGCCTATGGTGGGGAGATCCTGCACATTCAAGCTCCGCTGAACTACAGTTTGAAAGATACCTCGGCATGGATCAACGACTTCCATCTACAACAGAAGATGGCACCAGTTGGGTGGGACGAGTCAGGTCAGGTTCCCGCTTAGAGCGCGTGCTGCGCTCTGGGCGGTTTGCAGTGACCGCTGAACTCAACCCCCCGGACAGCGCCGATCCCCAGTCGGTGTATGATAGAGCGCTGGTGCTGGCAGAGGTGTGCGACGCCATCAATGCCACGGACGCCTCGGGTGCCAACGTGCACATGTCCAGCGTTGGGGTGTGTGCTTTGCTGACGCGTGCCGGCTACGAGCCGGTCATGCAGGTCTCCTGCCGCGACCGCAACCGAATCGCTATCCAGGGAGACTTGCTGGGCGCAGCGGCAATGGGCGTGCGCAATGTGCTCTGCCTGACCGGTGATGGCGTGCAAGTGGGCGATCAGCCAGAGGCCAAGCCCGTCTTTGATCTTGAATCGATCACCCTGCTGCGCACAGCACGCATGCTGCGCGATCAGGGGCACTTTTTAAGCGGCAGGCAACTGGATGTGAAACCCAAGTTCTTTTTGGGGGCAGCCGAGAATCCATTTATCCCACCCTACGATTTCCGCTCCCTGCGGCTGGCCAAGAAAATCGAGGCTGGGGCGGAGTTTATCCAGACGCAGTATTGTTTCGACTTTCGCCGCTTATGCAAATTTATGGACTCTGTGCGAGATATGGGATTGCACGAACGGGCCTATATCTTGGTGGGGGTAGGCCCGCTGCGCTCAGCAAAAGCGGCGGAATGGATGCGTAGCCGCGTACCAGGTGTGGTCATACCCGATGAGATCATCCGCCGCTTGAATGGCGTCCCATCATCACGTCAGTGGGAGGAGGGCAAGCGCATCTGCATCGAGATTATCCAGCAGGTGCGCGAAGTCGAAGGTGTGAGCGGCGTGCACGTGATGGCCTACCGGCAGGAAGAGCTGGTGGCTGAGATTATTCAGGAAGCCGGGCTGCTGCCGCGTCGTCGGATTAGCGAGTTGGGGCAGTACGACCCGTGCGAGGAGTACACGATTTAAACTATGGAAACGATCATCACCTCACCTCAGAAAGTGGTTAAGATCGGTCCGGAGCACCCGTTTGTGGTTATCGGGGAGCGCATCAATCCCACCGGGCGCAAGCTGCTGGCGGCAGAGATGGCTGCCTGGAATTTCGACAGGGTGATCTCAGACGCTATCGCACAGGTGCAAGCGGGGGCGCGCATGCTGGATGTGAACGCCGGCATCCCGCTGGCGGATGAGCCAGCTATCCTGGCAGAGGCAGTGCGCGTGGTGCAGAGCGTTGTGGACGTGCCGCTGAGTATCGATTCGTCGGTGATCAAAGCGCTGGAGGCGGGCCTGGCTGCTTACAATGGCAAGCCATTGGTGAACTCGGTGACTGCCGAGGAGGATCGGCTGGAAGTGGTGCTGCCTCTGGTAAAGAAGTACGGGGCGGCAGTGATCGGCATCGCCAACGATGAGACGGGAATCTCTGAGGACCCGGATGTACGCTTTACCATCGCCAAAAAGATTGTGGAGCGGGCGGAAGACTACGGTATCCCGCGCCAGGATGTGCTGATCGACCCGCTGGCTATGCCGGTGGGGGCGGTGCGCATGGCGGGCGTCACGCTCTTTACCCTGGTGCGCAGGCTGCGCGATGAATTGGGCGTGAACACGGTGTGCGGAGCGTCGAATATCTCCTTTGGCTTGCCGGAGCGGGGCACATTGAACGCAACTTTCCTGGCAATGGCGATCTCGGCCGGGATGACCTGCGCCATCACCAACCCGCTGGAGGAGAGCATCCGCAAGACTGTGCTGGCAGCCGATGTGATGATGGGGCGCGATGAGAACTGCCTGGCATGGTTGAGCGCCCACCGTGAGGAAGCTCCAGGGGAATCGGGCAGCGCAAGACAGCGCCGGCGCAGCCGTAGAGAGGAATTATCGCGCAAGTAAACATTGATGAATTTGGGGGGGGATTTTTCGAGGGTAAGTAGATGGCGATCGATAAAGAGAAAATCCGCCTGGCAGCAGAACAAGAAACCCTGCTGATCACGCTATATTCCAAGGTCTATGGTTGTCCTCAAACTATCTTTAAAGATGAAAAAACGCGCCAGATTCTGGATCGCATTGATTATGATTTTTCTCAATTGAAAGTCCCCACGGGGACGCGCCTGACGGTTTGCCTGCGCGCCAAGAAGTTTGATGAGATTGTGCTGGAATTCCTCGCCAGCCATCCGCAGGGTGTAGTGCTCCATTTGGGTTGCGGGCTGGACACTCGCTTTGTCAGGGTTGGTTCCCCAAGGATCGACTGGTACGACCTGGATTTGCCCGAGGTGATTGACCTTAGAAAGAAGTTTTTTGACGAGACAGACAATTACCACATGATCCCGTCTTCTGTCACTGATCTGAGTTGGGTCGACCGGATTCCTACTCGGGATCAGGATGTCCTCGTTGTCGCCGAGGGTTTGCTGATGTATCTAAAAGATGAGCAGGTAAAGGCGTTAGTTCTCAGGCTGAAAGAGGCTTTTCCAGGATGTGAGCTGGCATTCGATGCCTATAGCACCCTGACCGTTAGAAGAGTGAAAGACCACCCCTCTATCAAGAAAACCGGGGCCTTGATCCAGTGGGGCATCGATGATGCCAGGCAGATCGAACATTGGGCATCTGGCATCCGTCTAAAAGAAGAATGGTTCTACACACAATCAAAGGATATTAAGAAACTCGCCTTCAGTCATCGCTTGATCTTCGCAATCGCCGGGCTCTTTTCTGTGGCGCGTAAAGCCCATCGAATTCTTTATTACGCACTGTAAGAAGAGTATGTAGAAGGCAATTATTTTTAACATACAATAATAGGTCTGTGAACTTATATCTCTATGTAGCCGTATATGGATAGGTGTAATTACCATGATGATCATCTCTAAATCTTGGGAGCAGGCCTACCCCGGGGCAGTCGTGGGGGAATTGAGGTTGGGTGATGTAGCCAACCCGGAGGGGCACGCTGCGCTTGAGCAGCGCAAAGTGAAGCTGGAAGCTGATCTGCGCGCCCGTTTCTCTGGCTACGACCGGGCTGGGCTGCGGGATATACCCGTCCTGCAGGCTTATCACGCCTATTACAAGCGTTTCGATAAGACGTATCATGTGCAACTGCAACTTGAGTCGGTTGTTCTCAAGGGGAAATCCATCCCGCGCGTTGCAGCGCTGGTGGAGTGCATGTTTATGGCTGAGCTCAAGAACCTGCTGCTGACCGCTGGTCACGATGCGGACAGACTGATCGATCCAGTGCAGCTTGGTGTGGCGCAGGGAGACGAGGTCTACATGCTTCTTAACGGGCAGGAGCAGGCGCTCAAGGCGGGCGATATGTATATCGCAGACCGGGAGGCTGCCATCTCCAGCGTGATCTATGGTCCAGACCGGCGCACGCGCATCCGCCTAGAGACCAAGCGGGCGCTCTTTACGGTCTACGCCCCGCCGGGGATTGGGGAAGAGGCTGTGTGGGCGCACCTGCGGGATATCGAAACCAATGTGCGCTTGATTGCGCCCGAGGTGAAAACCGAAGTGATGGAAGTGTATTTGGCTGGATGAACTGCCAGCCCGAGATGAGATTTTTTGGTGTACCGGTCTCACATTGGAGGTCTCTATGCAGCGGATAACGCGGCTCTTGATCATCATTTGCTGGATCGTCTCAGTGGCAGCTTGTAGCCCTCTCACCGCGACCACTTCGCCAACTTCATCCCCTGAACCTGCTGCCAGCGCTACGCTAGACGCGACCAATACCTCGCAACCCAGCGCTACACTGTCTCCGACAGTTCGAGTAAAAACAGCCACGCCCACCCCAGAGACCCCGACCCAAACTCCGGTACTTGAAGAGACGATCATGGCGGTTCAGGTTCCAAGTGTTTCACCTGCACTAATTTCGCCGGACCGCAAGTGGCGCGCGGAAGTGATGAGCTATGATTGCACGCCATTTGCTGACATGGGGGATTACGCCCTCGAGCGCTTAATGCTGGTTCAGGAAGGCGGGGGCGATAGGATTGTTGACCAACAACTTCTTGCCTGTGGCGGTCTGGGCGCGTTCGGTTTGGAACCATTGTTTTGGTCGCCAAACAGCCTTTTCTTATACTACACCGATGCCAGAGAGGGCGTTCCCGATGGGTGCGGCTACTGGGAAAGATCTATTCTACGACTGGATGTAACCCAATGGGGCTTGGAGAAACTTGGCAGGGGTCCGCTCTCGCCAGATGGATTGAAGCTGGCGACCTGGCAAGGGATGGAACTGGTCGTTTGGGATATCGACGGTGGCGAAATTGGCCGCGTTCCCGCCAGCGCGCCGCAATCATTGGATGGTCCAATAGCGTGGTCGCCTGATAGCCAGTCGCTGGTCTATCTCCAGTACGCATCCGACTGTCCCTTTGTTTCTGGCAAATCTTATGTGGTTCGGCTGGATTTGCCTGAGCTATCAGCGGAAATTCTGGTGGAATCCGAAGCGCCCAGCTTCGGGGGCGTCGAGTGGGAGTTCCCGGACGCGTTGCGCTTGTTCGATGAAAATAGAGTGGAATGGGGATATGATTTTAAGACGGAAGAATTGGAGGTCGTGAAATAAGATCCTCATTCCTGAGAAAGATTTCTATGGGGAAATCCTCATTTTCATCGCATGGCGGGGATAGACACTTTGCCTTGAGCATAGGTCGTCTTCACACAGAGCAGCAAACCTAATCTCCACGTTCGAAATGGTGCTGGCGTTATCTGGGGTTCCACCCCTTCATGGAGCGATTGCCTGGTATCCAGATACAATACGGATGTAGGTTTGTGCAATTGCATTTGTGCGAATAGTGAAGATGAATA
>DATCYX010000251.1:0-9261 GCA_036526235.1 Anaerolineales bacterium
ATCTCCCATCGCCTGGACGAGGTTTTCCAGATCGCTGATAGGGTTACTATTTTGAAGGATGGGCGCCGGGTGAAAACAGCGCGATTAGCTGATTTCCAGATGGGGGAGGTGGTGCGCTTGATGATCGGCTTCGACATCCAGCAGCACTACCCCAAGGCGCACAACACACAGGCGATACCCTGCCTGGAAGTGGAAGACCTGAGCACGGAGAACGGTGTGCATAACGTCAATTTCACTGTAAACGTGGGTGAGGTCTTTGGATTGGGTGGGATGCTCGGCTCCGGTCGCACGGAGATAGCACGTGCTATCTTCGGTATGGATAAGCTGGCGTACGGAAGACTCCGTTTGAATGGGCGAGAAGTGCGCTTCCGTTCACCGAGCGAGGCTGTAGCAGCCGGGATCGGGTTGATCCCTGAGAACCGCAAGACGGATGGCTGTTTCTTCAATTTTGAAGCCCCGAAGAACATCACGATCTCCCGGTTGAGGGAAGTGCTGAGCGGCCCCTTCCTCAGCCTTTCCAAAGAGTACCAGGTGGGGAAGAGCTACATCAGCAAGATGAACATCCACCCAACTGCCCTGGAGAAATCCGTTAAATTCCTCTCAGGAGGCAACCAGCAAAAGGTGATCGTGGCGCGCTGGCTGTTCTCGCAGGCACGCCTGCTGATCATGGATGAACCCACCCAAGGGATCGATATCGGCGCCAAACTGGAGGTGTATAACGTCATCAACGAGCTGACAGCGGCGGGTATCAGCATCCTGCTTATCAGCTCCGATTTCCCCGAACTGCTGGCGATGAGCGACCGGGTAGCCATCGTGCGCGACGGGCATATCTTGCACATCACAGAAGCGCACCGTATGTCTGAATACCAGTTGATCGGCATGGCATCCGGAATAGGCTTGAGCCAGGAGATCGAGATGTGGATGGACCTGCGCAAGATTGCCCACCCCTACCTGCAATCGCTACGCGAGCGAACAGGCTTCATTGTACATCTTGGCGTGATGGAACGTGACGAGATGACGTTGCTCTACTTGGATAAAGTCGGGTATGGCTCATCAGACATGGTCTCACGCTCAGGGGCCTCAGGACCACTAAGCTGCACAGGGTTAGGGAAGGTATTGCTGGCTTTCGAACCACCAGAAAAAGTACGTGCATGGGTCGAAGAGAATGGCCTACCACAGTATACTGAGAACACCATCACTGACCCCCAGGCATTCATTTCCGAAATGAAGACCATTAGCCAGCAGGGATTTGGGCTCGATCTGGAGGAGCACGAGCCTGGTGTTCGCTGCATCGCTGCGCCAATATACAGCAAAAGCGGGGAAGTGGTCGCTGCGATCAGCATCTCAGGACCTACCGAGAAGATGCCCTCCGAACCAGGCAGCAGCCCAATAAGGGAGGAGGTTCAATCGATTGCAGAAGCCATATCCAGGGAATTTGCCACCAATCATTCAGCAGGAGAGAACCCACATGGATCAAATCGCTAAATTCTTCCGCTCCACGGTTGCCGGCCCTCTGGTGGCCTTTGTTGTGGTGGCGATCCTGGCCAGCCTGGCCACACCCCGCTTCTTATTGCCACAAAACCTGAGCAATGTATCCTTGCAGGTAGCAACGGTTGCGGTTGTCTCTATTGGCGCAACGCTGGTGATCCTCACAGGCGGGATCGATTTATCCCCCGGGTCCACGGTCGCCCTGGTGACCTGTACACTTGCGATCCTGGTCAAGAATATGGGTTTGCCCCTGCCGTTAGGTATTTTCCTCGTTCTATTACTGGGAGCTGTCTGTGGGTTTATTAACGGGTTTTTCAGCACGTTCATGAAGATCCCTTCTTTCATCGTTACCCTTGCAACCATGAGCATTTACCGGGGATTGGCTTTCTTGATCACCAATGGCACCCCGATTTTCTCTGTCTCGCCTGAACTCGAGCCCATTTTTTATGGTAAATTTTTGGGTATTCCCCTGCCATTTTATTACGTCATAACCCTATACTTGCTAGGAGCGTTCTTCCTGCGCAGCACGGTTCAAGGGCGAGCGATTTATGCCGTGGGCGGCAACGAATCGGCAGCGCGCCTGACAGGCATCCGCGTTAACCGCATCCGGCTGTTGGCCTTTATCCTGGCAGGGCTGAGCGCCTCCATAGGTGGGGTTTTATTGACCGCCTGGCTGAACTCGGGTTCCCCCAACTACGGGGCAGAGCTTGGCTTACAGTCTATCGCCGCGGCAGTGATAGGCGGGGCCAGCCTGACCGGCGGCTATGGCAGCATGATCGCCACCCTAATTGGGGCGTTAACTGTGGCAGTGGTGCAAAACGGGCTCAATCTGCTAGCTGTGCCAGCTTCTTGGCAAGAGATCACCCTGGGAATGGTCATCGTGCTGGCAGTAGGGCTGGACATGTGGCGGGCGGACATCGGGCGTGGCTTCCGGCGCCTGTTTAGGATCTCCAGCGGAAAACCTGGTTAGGACTGGATCGATTAGACACGAAGGATCACAAAATACATCAAACATTTTCTTCCTTGGTGCCACTTTGTGACCTTTGTGGCGAAGAATTACCTGAGATAGGAGAGCATCAAGATGTACACATATGGAAGAAAGACCGGCTGCCGTATTAGCCTGGATTACACTTACCGAGGGATGCGCGTGGCCTTCCTGGAAAACGACCTCATCAGGGTGGGTGTACTGCTCGACAAAGGGGCAGACATCTTCGAGTTCACCTTCAAGCCCGTAGATCTCGACTTTATGTGGCAATCGCCCATCGAGATGCGCAAGCCTTTCGTCGCTACCAGCGCCCTTCCCGAAGGCGCTTTTCACGATTATTTCTATGGTGGCTGGCAGGAGGTGCTGCCCTCTGCTGGCTGGGCTTCTGAGCCCTATCAGGGTACCTTCCAAGGCTTGCACGGTGAGGTTTCACTGCTACCCTTTGAAGCCAACATCACGGAGGACACGCCTGAAGTGGTCTCACTACGCACCTGGGTACGCATGTACCGCACACCCTTGAAGCTGGAGCGTACACTGACCCTTCATCACAGCAAATCTGCGCTGTTCATTCATGAACGGCTAGTCAATGAATCTCCGGGTGAATTCGCAATCATGTGGGGCCACCACCCAGCTTTTGGTGAGCCTTTCCTGGACGAGCATTGTGTGGTCAGGGCGCCAGCGAAAAAGGTGGAAGTACTGGCCTTCCACCCAAATGGCCTGTGGGAGCCGGGCGGAGATTATGAATTCCCCATGGTGCCCAACCGGCGCACGGGCCAGTTACAGGATATCACCCACGTCCTGGGGCGGTCAGCGCGCTCGGTGGATGTGGTTTTCTTTAAAGAGCTGAGCGAAGGTTGCTACACCCTGACCAACGAAAAAATGGATGTGGGCTTCGGCATGGCATGGGATGTCAGCCTGTTCAAATACCTGTGGATGTGGCAGGTGTATGCAGGGCATGACGATTACCCCTGGTACGGGCGCACCTATAACTGCGCCTTGGAACCGTTCACCAGCTATCCACCAGCCGGCATCCAGAATGCCATACGCAATGGCTCGGCGTACATCTTGATGCCAGATGAGGTCATCGAGACAGACCTAGTGGCAGTGGCTTACCAGTCTATGACCCCCAGCCGGGTGAGTCTGGACGGCACAGTCAGCTAGTAAGGGAAAGACCCAAAAAGAGGTCATATGAAGCCTAAACACCCCATATGACCTCTTTTTGGATTAATCCAACCCCTTCGGAGGGGATTTGTCCGATGCTGATGAAGGAGTCTGTAAAATGAGCGGTGGAGGAATTTGGAGATTAGGCGCAGGTGCACTGGCATTCAGCCGAAGTTCGGGCTTGCCAGACGATAGCCGAGCCGAAAAGCATGAAAGCCCCCTTCAACCCAGGGTGAGTAATCTTACAACAAAACAATTGGAAAAATCATAGAATATTTGTTATATCAAACATACCGGTATAAATTTAGGCCTTTAATGAGCCAAGCGCCGGCTTAACCGCCCAATATTTTCGTGCAAGCAAAATTCAACTTCCGAGAAGACTATCTCGGAAGTTTCTCTTTGATGACCTGCACCAAATACACGCCATATCACAATGAACTGTTTATAAGCCCCTTCCAACTCCCCCCTACCTCAAACAAACCACACCGCACTAGTTGGTGCCTACTTTGAGATGCTGGCGATTCCGGACAGTCCAGCTGGCGGAACTCGGTCTCCTCTTGACAAACATGCCCAGATTTGCTATTCTGTTATCGTTCCCGATAACGATAACAGAAAGCCCTCTAAAGGGTTTTCCCTGTGATGAGTATTCATAATAAGCGCCCCACCATCATACAAGTAGCAAGGGCTGCTGGAGTCTCCACGCAGACTGTCTCCAGGGTAATCAATGACCGCCCCGATGTAGCTCCGGAGACTCGCAAGCGTGTGAAGCAGGTCATTGATCAACTTGGCTATCAGCCCAGCGCTCTGGCTCGCAGCCTGTCCCAGCGACGCAGCTACACGCTGGGCGTTGTCACGGCTGGATTGAAATACACTGGCCCCTCGCGCACTCTGAACGGCATCACAACCAAAGCCGAAGAACTGGGGTACGCCTTGCTCCTCAAGGAGCTTCCCAGCTTTACCACCAATGACATCCAATCGTTGATTCAATTTCTCCTCGCCCGACACATTGATGGTCTACTATGGGCAGTGCCCGAAATTGGCAACAACCGCAAATGGATAGAAATGGGCGTCGACAAAATCCCGGTGCCGATCGTATTCATCACCATGCAGTCGCGCCCAGGGTACTCAATTGTCAGCGTGGATAACCATCGAGGCGGCATATTGGCAACGCAACACTTGCTTGATCTGGGACGCCAGCACATTGGCCACGTTTCCGGACCCCTGGAATGGTGGGAAGCGCGCCAGCGCAAACAGGGCTGGCAGGAGGCGTTGCATGCCGCAGGTCGGAAAGTGACTGAGACACATTGTGCGGAGGGAAACTGGTCCGCATCCAGCGGAGAAACCGCCTTCCTGCAATTGCTGCAATCCTATCCAGAATTGGACGCGGTCTTCGTCGCCAACGACCAGATGGCCTTGGCTGCCTTGCAAATAGCCCACCGTCGAAACCTGCACATCCCAAAGGATCTGGCCGTGATTGGCTTCGATAACATCGCCGAATCCGCTTACTTCTATCCTTCTCTCACCACCATAAATCAAAACCAGCACGAATTAGGCTGCCAGGCAGTGCAGGAGCTGGTTAGCCTGATCGAAGCTGCCCACTCGGGCAATCAAGCCATAGAACCTAAATCATTCCTTCTTGCACCTGAGCTGATTTTGAGGGAGAGCTCAGTCGTTCGATAACCGCCTAATGCTTATCTTAGGGAGGCATTGTGATGGAATTCAAAAAACTCGAAGTATGGTTCATTACCGGAAGCCAGCATTTATATGGAGAAGCCACGCTCAAGAAAGTGGCAGATCATTCGCAGGAAATAGCGCGAGAGATGACCCAGTCGGGCAAGCTGCCGATAAAGGTTGTCTACAAGCCAGTCGTGACAACCCCCGATGCGGTCACCGCAATCTGCCGGGAGGCGAATAACGCCCCCAATTGTGTCGGGCTGATCACCTGGATGCACACCTTCTCTCCAGCGAAAATGTGGATCGCTGGATTGAATGCGCTCGACAAGCCCTTCGTTCACCTCCATACACAGTACAACCGCGACCTGCCGTGGGCTGACATCGACATGGATTTTATGAATCTCAACCAGTCCGCACACGGCGACCGGGAATTTGGATTTATCGGCAGCCGCATGCGATTGAGGCGGAAGATCATCGTCGGTTTCTGGCAGGACGAGCAAGTCCTGGCAAAACTTGGCATCTGGATGCGGGCTGCCTCTGCCTGGCACGATATGCAAGGGATGAAGATCGCCCGCTTTGGCGATAACATGCGCGAAGTGGCAGTCACCGAGGGCGACAAGGTAGAAGCTCAAATCCGCCTGGGATATGCTGTCAACGGATACGGACTGGGTGAACTGGTGAATGAGGTGAAGGCTGTATCGGATGCCGAGGTCGATAGGCTGGTAGCTGAATACGACGAACGCTATCTCGTTGCCGAGGCCTTGACGCCGAAGGGTAGCCAACGTGAAGCCTTGCGCCAGGCAGCCCGCATCGAAGCAGGGTTAAGGACGTTCCTGGAAAAAGGCCGATTCAAGGCCTTCACCACAACCTTCGAAGATTTGCACGGATTAACACAACTACCGGGTTTGGCGGTCCAGCGCCTGATGGCAGAGGGCTACGGCTTCGGCGCAGAAGGGGACTGGAAAACCGCCGCCTTGGTACGCGCCATGAAGGTCATGGGAGCCGGACTGGAGGGCGGGACGTCATTCATGGAGGACTACACGTACGACCTGGATGAGACTACACCCCAGGTGCTCGGCGCACACATGCTCGAGGTTTGCGAATCGGTTGCCGAGGGAAAACCCAGCCTAGAGATTCATCCCCTCTCCATTGGCGGGAAATCCGATCCGCCCAGGCTGGTTTTTGACATCCGCAATGGTCCAGCGGTCAATGCCACCCTGCTCGATATGGGCAACCGCTTTCGCATGGTTGTGAATGAAGTGGATGTGGTCCCGCCAAAGCGACCCTTGTCAAAACTGCCGGTCGCACGAGCGGTCTGGGTGCCCCGGCCGGATCTCAAGACTGCAGCCGAAGCCTGGATACTGGCAGGCGGCGCCCACCACACCGGATTCAGCCAGGCCATTGGCGTGGAATATCTCGAGGATTTTGCCGAGATGGCAGGCCTGGAGTTTCTATCGATTGATAATAGCACACAGATAACCGAATGGAAAAAAGAGCTGCGTTGGAACGAAATGTATTACCTCCTGGCGAAAGCCCTATGACGCAAGCCGAGAGGAATCGCAATTCGCCGAACGCAGAAATAGAGCAAGCTTGTTAGTCACAAGAGAACAGGTCGATGAGTGAGTTCACCAACAAAATCAGCCTGCTCCGAGATCTGGTTGCCAGGCACGGCCTGGACGCGGTCCTGCTGCGGCGCGCCAGCAATTTTGCCTGGATCACCTGTGGGGCATCAGGATACATAAATATCGCTTCCAGCGAGGCCGAAGCATATTTACTAGTCACAGCTGACCGTCAGTTTCTCATCACAAATAATATCGAGGCGCCCCGTCTGGACAAAGAAGAGGCCCTCACCGCGCAAGGATGGGAGTTTCGGGTAAGCCCCTGGTATGAGACGAGGGATGCCATCGCTGAATTAACCCACGGCTTAAAAACTGGCGCAGACGTTCCCCTCCCCGGTGCGGTCAATCTTATGGAGAAAATAACCCACCTGAGAGCGAAACTGACGCCTGAGGAGGGGGAACGCTTCCGCACACTTGGACGGCTCTGCGCCCAGGCGATCGAAACTGCTGCCCGTTCTGTGCGCCCCGGTCATAGCGAACACGCCATTGCCAGCCTACTGGCTGGCGAAGCCGAGAGGCTCGGTGTGCAGGCCACCGTTAACCTTGTAGCTACAGATGAACGCATCTTTGAATTCCGCCACCCCCTGCCCAGTGGAAAGAAGCTCAGCCGCTACGCCATGCTGGTACTCTGTGGGAGGCAGAAGGGGCTGGTATGTTCCATCACGCGCTTCGTCCATTTCGGCCGCCTGCCTGATGAAATCCGTCGCAAGGCCGAGGCAGTTGCCCAAGTCGACGCTGCCATGATCGCGGCCACACGACCAGGGTGCAGTCTGGGAGAAATATTCAAACGTGCCATTGAAGCCTATGCCCAACAAGGATATCCAGACGAATGGAAATATCACCACCAGGGCGGACCAGCGGGTTATGAACCACGCGAGTACATTGCTAGGCCGGACTCAGTCGAACAAGTCTTCACTGGGCAGGTTTACGCCTGGAATCCCTCGATCACTGGCACCAAATCGGAAGACACCATCCTCGTAACCGAAAATGGTAATGAAATCCTCACCAGCATCCCAGGCTGGCCGGCAATGACTGTCGAGGTGGACGGAGGAGCGCTAGAGCGTCCCGCCATATTGGAGATCACCTGATCCTGCCCATCAAAATCGTACGTTTGCACGCACCGAATGACCTTCCGTTGCACCTGGACAGAACCGCATGCGTTCTAAAATTCGGGTGACAACAGGCGGATCGATGCGCGTCTGCCGAACATACTTGTACTTCGCTTTACTGATTTTCTCCGCAGTAGGGTGTCGGCAGCAGGCAATCGTCTCGCCACCAGTGACTACATCACCAACCTCTTCATTGCGCGTCTTGGGTCACCTTGAGTACAAGGTGCATCAGCGCCTGACGCTGGTCAATGAAGGCCCAGGTCAGCCAACCAAGCAAAATATTTGGGTGGCCTTAATCCAGGATATGCCACCCTATCAGGATGTCTTGTCAACGGAGATTACACCAACAGAATACACTCTCGTCATTGACGAGTATGGAAACCAATATGCCGAGTTTGATTTCTCCGAACACCCCGCTGGAACATCCAAAATTATCGAGATCAATTACCGGGTGGTGGTCAATGAACTAGCTTATGATTTGTCGGTCTGTGAGGGGGGAACGCTGGACGAGTTTACCCTGCCTGAACTTCATATTGAATCCACCAATCCGCAAATCGTGGCTTTAGCCAGCGAACTGTCTGAGGGCAAACAGACTGCATGCCAGCAAGTACGGGCGTTTTACGATTACATTGGCAATGAGCTGGTTTACAGTTATAACGGAAACAATTGGGGAGCACAAGCTGCCCTGGGACCGATGGGAGCTGACTGCACCGAGTACGCCTCTTTAATGGTGGCGCTCAGCCGGGCCCAGGGAATCCCGGCCCGATATTACGAGGGCTTGTTGAACTTGGAAGACGCGACGAAGTCGCTGGCCCGCATCGAACACGCGTGGGCGGATGTTTACCTGCCTGGTATCGGTTGGGTATCCTTGGATCCCACTTTAGGGCGCTCGTCTATTTTTCGAGAGAACTATTTTGCTCACTATACGCCACAGCATATTATCGTCACTACTGGCGCGAATCCATCTACACTGAGGGGTAGCAGCTATTGGACACATCTTTATTGGCCAGGAAATAGCACGAAGATACGCATTGAGGCTGGAGAGTGGGAGATCAAGCTACAAGAAGAGTGAGGCGCTTATGCTAGTCCTACCCTAATCAAAGATCAGCGTATCTTGTCTGTGTGACGGTATTGACCATCGCCCAGAAGTTTTCTAACGGGGTATCCATCTGCACATGGTGGGTTGGCCCAATAATCAGTCCGCCGTTCTTGTCGATCGTTCTAA
>DATCYX010000252.1:0-5228 GCA_036526235.1 Anaerolineales bacterium
CTCCAGCTTTACCTCGACCTCCGACTAGGACCTGGGATTTAATGACAACGCGGCCTCCTAACTCTTCTGCAATATGCTCTGCTTCTTGAGCGGTGACCGCTATTCTACCTTTCGGGATTGGGATACCATACTTGGAAAAAATCTGTTTTGATTGGTACTCATGTAGTTTCATGCAAATTGCTCTCCCTGCGTTTGGCTTGTGACCATGATAGCGAAGGCATTATACCATTTGGATTGTTGAGGCAAAGCGAATCTGATAGGGCAATCGCATTTGGGCGATTTCCCACCACTGAGGAGAGAAAATGGTGTGTATTGGTGGGGGCATACCCCCACCAATACACACCAAACACTCTTTTTGCGGGATTGCGCATGCCCTTCCGGGCATTTGCAATTGCCCTGCTGATCTGAAGATTTTCCCCCAACAACACAGCAGAAGAAAGATATCCATTCGGCTCACAATGGAATTTGATGCTCGCGATAGCGGCGATATACCTTGGCTCCCAATCGGGTAGCTAGTTTGTTGGTTTGTGGATTCATCTCGTTGGTCAAGGAAGCGTCGACCCAGGTATAACCTTTGCGTATAATCGCCTTTGCCATCTCGATAAACATAAGCGCCTCCAATCCGTGACCCCAATATGCTGGGTCAATAGCCAAGATTTTGAAGCTGGCACTGTGAATTTTTCGCTGGGCGAGTGTGTACCTAAGGTAATCCCAGGGATAACGCAATCCGTTGGCATGGATGAGCGCCTGGTTGATATTGGGTATTCCTAGGGCGAAACCTACCGATTTACCGTCCACTTCTGCGATGAAGATTAGCTCAGGGTCTAAGATTGGCTTAAGCGAAGCAGCCTGGGCGCGAAATTCAACCAATTCGATGGGTGAAAACTCAGGCAGAACTGCCAGGGAAGTGTTGTAAACCGGGTGCAGGCGTTCAATTTCTATATCCCAATCTGCTAACAGCGGATTTCTTATCACCTCTTTCCCGTGATGCTTCGTTGCGCGATCAGCTATGCGGCGCACGACCTCTGGGGCATTGGCTACATCAAAGTTAATTTGGGCTAAATCATAGCGGTAAGCCAGGCTTTCCTGAGCTTTCTCAAAACCATAGCGCTGAGCATAAATGGCATAATCGGGTGGGGTATGTCCCATCATGATACAGGGCGGGCAATTATAGCCTTCCACCAGAAAGCCAGGATCTTCATTGGCTGCGAAATTGTATGGACCCTGAAGCGTGATCATCGCCCGTGATTTAGCCCACCCACAGGCATGATCCCACAATGCCTGTGCGATTGCGTAGTCACCGGGCAAGGATTCAAAAAAGCCAAAAATCGCCGTTTGTTGTCCCTTATGGCGATTGCGAGAGTGGTCTATGGCAGTTCCAATGGTGCCGACGACTTCTCGCCCGCGCTTTGCCAACCAAAACTCTCCTTCGCCATAATTGAAGAAAGCAGCTTTACGGGTCAGGTAGGCCTTACGTTGAGGCCATAAATGAGGAACCCAGTTGGGGTCGTCTCTATAGACGCGCCAGGCAAAATTGTAAAAAGAATGCTGGTCAAATAGGCTTATGACTGGATGGATTGAAATCGCCATCTATTTTGGCGGCAGGGTAAAGTGTAATATCCTATTATTGTTGGTGTCACTTACCCAGATGCCACTCTCGGCGTCGGCAGCCACAGCTGATGGTAAGTCAAAGCCATCCAATTCGATGGAGAAATCGCCCCAATATTGGATAAACTCACCTTCGGATGAAAACTGTAATACCCGATAGCCTTCTGGGTCGGCAACAAAGATCTGCCCCTGGTTGTCCACCGCGATATAAGGCTTATTATCCAAAGATTGCCCGTACCAACCGCTAATCTCCCAACTATTGACCGGCAGGTAGCTTCCATTCACCTCAGCGATGAAGGTTTGAATGCGCTGGTTCCATGTGTCCGCCACGTATACTAGGCCGGCGCTATTTACCGCAATGCCCACCGGCTCGTCGAATTGACCAAGGCCTAAACCTGTACTTCCAAATTTGGTTACGTAATTACCATCAGTGTCGAAAACGACCACGCGCTTATTGCCAGTGTCTGTGACAAAGACATGGCCCTGATTGTCCACAGCAATCCCACGTGGACCATAAAATCCTAAGGGGTCATCTGTCTGGCTGATACCAAACCCCCAAGTCTTGATGAATTCGCCTTCTGCGCTGAATTTTTGAATCCTGTGATTCCAGGTGTCAGCAACATATACCGCTCCATCTGGACCAACGGCAATTCCCCAGGGCTCGTTAAACAAGCCCTCCGCCGCAGGTGCGCCTTCTGTGCTAGCTGCAAAACTCCCCCAGGCATTTATGAAGGTACCGTCAGGTGCAAAGCGTTGGATGCGGTGATTTTCAGTATCTGCCACATACAGGCTATCATCTGGACCAACAGCAATGCCACGTGGTCGTTTAAATTGTCCTGGTTCAGTCCCCAGTGTGCCGACCGCTCGATCTGCACTTAGCTTTATCTCTTTGCCTTCATAAGGATCAGCAAGCACGATTTCTTCAGCTGGGGCAGCTCCATAGTTCCATAAACTGGCGACGACATCCTTGCGTACATAAAGCCTGAATTTGTTAGAGGGTTGCCAATTAGGCAGGCTCATATCTTGGGCAGTCAATTGGCTATACTCGGTAAAATCGCGGTTTAACCACACTTTGTAAAGTGCAGAACGCATCTTCGGATCTGTAAATGCATCACGCACGCGTTCCCAGGTGAGGCCAAAGTAGTCTTGATTAGGCCACCAAATACGTGTGTACTCAAACTCGTGGTAAGCCTGCCCAACCACTGGTTCGATTTTTCCGTAATTGGCGTCGCCTACTAATATGGCAACAGCATCGCGCTGGGCGCGCGTGGGTGTAGTCCCAAAATAATCTTTGTTGGTAAAGTTGCGCAGGTACCACCAATAGGGATAGGTGGTTTCATTGTCATAAGCCACGCGCAATGCCAGTCCATTCGTGGTGCGCTGGGAGATTTCTTCCAGTTGCTCCAGGGCTTCTTTAGGACCGCGGGCCATATGAGCGTATACAAGATATTCCTTGGCGTTATCGTAATTTATATATGCGGCGCGGATGGCTGCGCGAGCCGTTAGCAAGCCTAATAGGGCGAAACCGGTCAGGATAACGACGCGCTGGAGCTGTGATGAGGCCCAAGGTTTTACCCATAGCGTAAGTGCCCACCCACTTCCAAGGGTTGTTAATAAAGCGGTTATGAAAGTGCTTGTCGCTTGTAACTGATTGAGTTGTGTGCCTTGAAATGGCGGATCGGTGCCCAGTACTTGCCCAATCGTAGCAAGCAAGCTAATGAAAAATATGGGCAACACCAGCACAACCAAGATGCCTCGTTGGCGCAAGAAGAGACGCCAATCAGTCTTATCAATCAAAAAGCCCAAGTACCAGCCAGCGGTGAGAATCATGGGTAAGGTGATATGCACGGTCAACCAGGGCATTTTTTCACCAGCGATAGTGTAGGCTAATAGGCTGGTAAAGCTCCAAAATAGAAGCAGCGAGAGCGTTGGTGGAGATTCGCTCACTGGCACAGGCAGGGAAGTTGCTGTTTGATCTGTGCCGAGGGTATCCTGGTCATCGAGCGGAGTGTCCTGTGTGTCCACTGTGGAGGTTTGAGGGGAGCTTTCTGGTTCAGTGGCGGATAGCTGACCCCGCCATAGGGCATAAAAGAGGGCGCCCAATGTTCCCAGGGCGGGTAGGAATTCATAGATGGGCAATTGAATTAGCCCATAGTAATACCAGGGTTGGCTACCGCGATTAACACCTTGCTGCTCTAGCCAATAACCAAGGGAGCCTACCAGTCCGGTGACAAATCCAAAACCGTTGGTGAATATACTGGTATAAAAAACTGTGAAGATTGCATAAAACAAGGCGGCGTTAACAAGCCACAAGCGCGGATTCCACAGCAGCCCAATGACGACAGCAATCAAAGTAAATATGGCTATGAAAATGGCATCCCAGATAATCGTTTGGGTATTCTGGTAATCGATGGGATTATGACCAAGAAGTTCGACAGGGAAGGGGGAGAGCATGGGGAGCACCAAGCTGCCAAGTAGAATCAGCATTCCAAAGGAGCGTTCATTACGCAATAAGCTCCATGAATACCCGCGGAGGGCGGTATATGCAACGACAAGCAAAGCAAGAAGGGTCGAGATGATGAAAATGGACGGCAATGCAGCCAATCCAGTGGGGGTGCTGGCAGCTAGGTCTTCACCAGGCACGGCAGGTGAAGCCGTTTCAGATGCGTCTAAAGTGGTGGAGCTACGGGTCACCCAAAGGGTACCGCCTGTTATCGTGATGAGCAGAAGCGCAACGATGATGGCAAAGATAAAATATTTGCGCCAGCCCGGTTCTGGCCAGGGATTTTGGATCAAACGGTAAACAAGGTATATTGCTAAAAATATGAGCGCTTGAGCGGTATAGATAAAAGAAGTTTCTTTGGCTGTGAAGTGAAATACGGTAGCAATAGTAAGCCAATAGAGGTAACGATTTTCGCCAGATTCTAGATAACGCAAGATCGCCCACAGTGTAATCACGCCAAATAAGCCGACAAAGGCCTCATTGCGCACATAACGCCCATAGTAAAGTATGTAAGGGGATATTAACATCAACAGCGCAGCGACGATCGCACCGGCGCGCCCCAGAAAACGGCGGAAATACCACATGAAAAATACCGTGGCGATACTGAAGATGGCTACTGGGATGCGGGCTGAGAAATCGCTATCTCCAAAGAGGAAATATGAAAAAGCCACCAGGTGGAATTGGAGCGGTCCATGTGTTACCGGGTCATGAGAGTAGCCATTGCCCTGTTCGTATAGCCACGAAAAATATACGTGCGAAGTTTCGTCGTGGCTCATTACGCGCGCACCAAGGTCGTAAAAGCGGCTAACCACTGCCAGAATCAGGATAGTCGCAAATAATATAGTCTCCCAGTTCAATGTGATAGCAGAAACTACAGGTCGGTCGAGCCATGAAGTGCGTTTTTCAAGGGTGGTTTCCATACTGGTCCTTCGAAGTCTTAATTCCCAGGGCTAATTCAAGATTATCATCTCATATGGGCTTAACGCTCCATATCATGTAACGAAATAGGGCTGGGTTTGGGTGTGTGGGCTATCGCAGGCTTGTTTTTTGTAAACCTCATACCAGTATTTTGAACTTTTGGCAGTTCGTCAGGCAACGATGACGAAGCAGGCGTAGG
>DATCYX010000253.1:0-5692 GCA_036526235.1 Anaerolineales bacterium
GAGGGCATCCCCTTAGGGAAGGAATACCTGATGATGGTGCAGGATGGGGTCATCGCAGCCCAATATATCCGTAGCTGGCAGATACTGCCAGGCGATGCCGTGATGGTAGCCCCAGCCTATACCTTCCTGATGAGCAACCGCCCGGTCGAGGTGCAGTTCTGGCTGGATGTGGGCAGCCGCGGTTGGTTCGAGCGACTGTACCAGCCGCTCACCCACCCCTACGTGCTCAGCCGGGGCTGGGGGCAGGGGCAAATCTGGACGGATGAACACGAGTTCCATGCCAGCCAGGATTCCCTGCGCCGCCTGGTGTTGGGTCTGGTGCGCCGCTGCCGCCGGGGTATCTATCTGGGGCTGAGCGAGCTGAGCGAGCAGGGCTACGAGGAGCGCGGCATGCTGCTGCAAGTGATACAGCGTGTTCTGCGAGAGGGCAGGGCGTAGAAAACATGGAGTTCATTCCACGCCCCAAGCAGCAAGAAGTACTCGACTACACCGGCGGCTACATGGGTGTCTCTGCCGTGCCGGGCAGCGGCAAGACCTGGACGCTCTCCCTGCTGGCAGCTCAGATCGTTGCCAGCGGCGAGCTGGACAGCGACCAGGAAGTCTTGGTGGTTACGCTGGTCAATTCCGCGGTGGATAATTTCTATAAGCGTGTCAGCGACTTCATCCAGGCCGCCGGGCTTCTTCCGCACCTGGGCTACCGCGTGCGCACATTGCATGGTCTGGCGCACGATATCGTCCGCGAGCGCCCTGAGCTGGTGGGGCTGGCGGATAACTTCCAGATCATTGACGAGCGCCAGGTGGACAGCATCCGCAGTGAGGTGGCTGAGGCATGGCTGCGCGCCAACCCCAATGCACTGGATGGCTACCTGAACCCTGAGCTGGATGACGAACGTTTGGCCTGGGTGCGCCGAGAGCCGCTCCCTAACCTGGTCAGCGAAATTGCCCTGAGCTTCATCCGCTATGCAAAAGACCTTCAGCTTACCCCCGAGCGGCTGAGATTGCAATTGGAGAGCCTGCCCGTGCCGCTCAGCCTGGCTGAGATGGGTCACGCCATCTATGCAGACTACCAGCGTGCCTTGTCCTATCGCGGCGCGGTGGACTTTGATGACCTGATCCGCCTGGCCCTGGAGGCGTTGCGCCTGGACGATAAGTTGCTGGAGCGGATGCGTTATCGCTGGCCATATATTCTGGAGGACGAAGCCCAGGACAGCAGCCGCCTGCAGGAGGAGATTCTCAAGACCCTGGCCGGCCCGGGCGGCAACTGGGTGCGCGTGGGCGACCCGAACCAGGCAATCTATGAGACTTTTACCACCGCCAATCCGAAATATCTGCGCGCCTTCATTAAAAGTCGCGGCGTTTTGGGGCGGGAGCTGCCCAACTCGGGCCGCTCCACACAGACAATAATCAACCTCGCAAATCACCTGGTGAAGTGGACCCAGCGCCAGCACCCAGTTCGCCAGGCTCGCGAGGCCTTGGGAGGACCGCCCTTCATCGAGCCGGTGCCCGAGGGCGATGAAGGCGCCAACCCCCCGGATGATCTATCTAAGTTGCACTTGGTGGCGCGCAAATACAGCCCTGTAGACGAAATCTCGGCGGTAGTCGATTCGCTGCAGCGCTGGCTGCCAGATCACCCAGATGACACGGTAGCCGTGCTGGTGCCGCGCAACCAGCGCGGCTTCGAGTTGGTGGACGTTTTGCGCCGCCGGGGCATCGAGGTAGTGGACAGCTTGTTGCGCAGCACGGCCTCGACCCGCTTCTCTGCCAGGGTGCTCACTCAACTGCTCAGCTACCTCTCCGATCCGGGCTCGCCATCTCGCCTGGCCCTATTGTATAAAGCCTGGCAGCGCGGTGAGCAAGCAGGTGCCCGCCGTGAGCGCGTCTCCGAGCTGCTGCGTAAGTGTGGACAGGTGGAGGACTTTATCTGGCCTAACCCGGGGCAAGATTGGTTGGAAGAGCTGGATCTGGAGGACACTGAACCACAGGTCTATACTCAGCTCCTGGAGTTTCGCCAATTGGTCCGCCGCTGGCAGGAAGCCATCCTCCTGCCTGTAGATCAGATGATCCTCACCGCCTCGCAAGACCTGTTTACCGAGCCGTCACAATTGGCATTGGCACACAAGCTGGCGGCGCTGCTGCGCCAGGCGGGCCAATCGCACCCCTCCTGGCGCCTGCCCGAGCTGACTGAAGAGCTGGCGGTCATCGCTCGCAATGAGCGTCGCTTCCTGGGTTTCAGCGATGACGACACCGGCTTCGACCCGGGCCAATATCGGGGCAAGGTGGTGGTCGCCACCATGCACAAGGCCAAGGGCTTGGAATGGGACCGTGTCTACCTGATGTCGGTCAACACCTACGATTTCCCCTCCGGCCTCCAGGGAGATCGCTACATCTCAGAGAAGTGGTTTCTGCGCGATAGCTTGAATTTAGAAGCTGAGACGTTGGCGCAGCTGGATGCATTGCTCTCGATCGATGAGTACACTTGGTACCAGGAGAGCGAGGCCACCCACCGCGCCCGCCTGGATTATGTGCGTGAACGGCTGCGCTTGTTCTATGTGGGCATCACGCGCGCCAAAAAAGAGCTAGTGGTCACATGGAACACTGGCAGGAGAGGCGAGCTGCAACCATCCACGCCGCTATTAGCCTTGATGGACTACGTGAGCTCCCAGGAAACATCCAATGATCTGTAATTATCTCGATCGGTCAAGATGTCTGGAGACTGACCCGTGAAACTGCCCGATGGTTTTATCTTTAGCCAGAGCAGCTTGCAAGATTTTGTGGACTGCCGTCGCCGCTTTCAGTTGCGCTACATTAACCGCCTGGCATGGCCAGCCCTAGAGACGGAGCCAGCCCTTGAGGCTGAACGCTACCTGCAGCAAGGGGCGCGTTTCCATCGCATGGTGCAGCAGCATCTCTTGGGTGTGCCAGCGGAGCGTCTATCTAACATGATCACTGACGATGACCTGAGCCGCTGGTGGCATAACTACCTGAGCTTCGTCCAGGCGTTGCGCCAGCAGAGTGCGGCTCCTACAGAGGGGGTTTCTGAGCATGCCATCTTCGGTGCAGCGCGAGGCTATCCGGAGATCAGCCTGTCTGCGACACTAGCTGGTTTTCGCCTGGAAGCCAAGTTCGACCTGGTGCTATTGCTGCCGGATGGAGGCACTCGAATTTACGATTGGAAGACGAGCCGGCGCAGGCCTGAACGGCGCTGGCTGGCTAACCGTCTGCAAACGCGCCTGTACCCTTACCTGCTTACCCGTGCTGGTGCTGTGCTCAATGGGGGAAAGGATCTACTGCCCGAGAAGGTTGGGATGATTTACTGGTTCGCCGATCACCCGGGACAACCGGAGCGTATTGCCTATAGCGCACAGGCTTTCCGGGACGATGAGGCATACCTGACCGACCTGGTCGCAACCATTCAGCGTCTGGGCGACGACGATTTCCCCCTGACAACCGATCTGCGCCGCTGCGCCTTTTGCAGCTATCGCTCTCTTTGCGATCGCGGCGCACGCGCGGGAGATTTGGATGAGATGCAGGGGGAGGCGGATATCACCGATGAAATGGCTCTCAACCTGGATTTTGAGCAAATCGGCGAAATCGAGTTTTAACCAATAACTACTACCATCCCAAACTGCACATCACTCGTATCGCAGCGCCTCTACCGGTTCCAGGTTGGCGGCGCGGTTGGCTGGGTATAGTCCAAAGAATAAGCCCACCGCGGTTGAGAAGAGGGTTGCCAGCAGGATGGTATCCACGCCGATGGCGGGGGTGATGTCGGCTTCATTTGCCGCGGCGATCCGCCCTACGATGAAAGAGATCAACCATCCGAGCATGATGCCCACGATGCCCCCAATCAGGCTGAGCACCGAGGATTCGGTGAGAAACTGCACCAAAATATCGATCTTGCGCGCTCCCAGGGCTTTGCGCAGACCAATCTCGCGCGTGCGCTCGGTAACCGAGACCAGCATGATGTTCATAATGCCGATCCCGCCAACCAGCAGCGAGATGGCAGCGATGCCGCCCAGGAAAACGGTTAGTACGCCAGTGATGGTCTGGGCAGTATCCAGGAAATCCTGTTGGGTAAGAACGGTGAAGTCGTCGGCGCCAACCTCCGTGCGGTGGCGCGTGCGCAGGATTTGAGCGACCTCCTCAGAAGCCTGGGGGACCGCCTGGGCGCTAACCGCCTGTACCATGAGCAGGTCCACCCGGTCGCGGGTGGCGCGTCGCAACAGACGGGTCTGGGCGGTGGAGAACGGAACGAGAATCCGGTCATCCTGGTTGGAGAAGGCTGAGCCGCCTTTTGACTCCAGCACGCCGAGCACCCGGAAAGGTTGGCCTTCTATACGCACTGTCTCGTCTACCAGCCCCTCGGTGCGGTTGAATAATTTCTTCGCCACCTCTGGGCCGAGAAGAACCACCGAGGCCTGACCCAAGATATGCTCCTCTCGAATAAACTCACCCTCTGAGACAGAGGTATTGCGCACGGGACCGTAGGATGGTGTCACTCCAATGATGGAGGTGAAGTGATTTTCGCCGGCATACGAGACGATGCCGTCGCCCTGCAGCATGGGAGCTACATCTGCCACGGAGGGTGCCTGGAACGGGTCGGCGATGGCGTCTCCATCTCCTAAGGTGATGGGCTTAGGATTGCGCACATCCTCCGAGCCACCGCGGAAGACAAACAACAGGTTGGTGCCGATGCCTTGGATTGAGCCGGTGATGGTGTTTTGGGCGCCTCGCCCAACAGATACCATAGCGATCACTGCCGCCACGCCGATAACGATCCCCAGGATGGTCAGCCCGGAGCGCATCTTGTTTGATGACACGCTCTCCAGGGCTTCGTAGAAAGATTGGATGATGTTCATTGGTTTCGGTTCCCTGTATCCTGCTCCACAACGACCCCATCCATAATTTGGATGATGCGTGGCGTGCGTGAGGCTACCACCGGGTCGTGTGTGACGATCACCAGCGTGGTGCCATGTTCCTGGTTAAGTCCCAATAACAATTGCATGATCTCCTCGCCCGACTTGCTGTCGAGGTTGCCGGTGGGCTCATCCGCCAGGATGATGGCGGGGTTGTTTACCAGGGCGCGGGCGATGGCGACGCGCTGTTGCTGCCCACCCGAAAGCTCGTTGGGGCGATGGTGGATGCGATCGGCCAGCCCCACCAGCTCTAGAGCTTCACGAGCACGATCCTTGCGCCCGCGCCCTACTCCTGCGTACCGCAGAGGCAGCTCTACATTGGCTAATGCCGTGGCACGCGGCAGCAGGTTGAAGCTCTGGAAGACAAAGCCCACTTTGCGGTTGCGGATAGTGGCGAGCTGGTCGTCCTTCAAGTTCGAGACGCGTTCCCCATCCAGGATATACTCGCCGGAGGTGGGCTGGTCTAGGCAGCCGATCATGTTCATCAGGGTGGATTTGCCCGAGCCTGATGGTCCCATAATGGCAGCCACTTCACCGCGGGAAATCCTGAGGGACAACCCGCGAAGGGCATGCACCTCTACCTCGCCCATCTTATATACTTTGGTCAGATTCTCAGCTTCGATGACCCAATTGTTCATCGTTACCTCCGTACAAATGGCGGAGGGCCGTTTTGCTCAAAGACTGTCGGTGGATTGAGCACGATTGGGTCGCCCTCCTTCAAATCGCCGCCAATCACCTCACTCGATGCCTCCGAGGATGCCCCAAGCTGGATTTCT
>DATCYX010000254.1:0-14044 GCA_036526235.1 Anaerolineales bacterium
ACGACCCTATGAATCGATGTCTGTCCCACCGTGGTTTGTGCTGGCGTACCGCGGCCGTAAGGACCTTGACTCTTTGGATCACCTGCAGGAATTGTTGAAAAAATATAATAGAGGGATAACGCGTGTCTCCATTCAGAGAAAGGATCCCCATTTGCTTATGAGGGCAAATCTTTCCGCCTTGCAAGCCGAGCCTGCTGAGAAGTTCCTGGGGGAAATTCGGGATTTTGCCATTTCATTGCGATAATTTTTGGATGGGTGTGTGCGGTTTCACTGCACACACCCAATATCGCTATCTACTCTCGTATTTATTCGATACAAATATCAGGAATTCACGTAGCGTATAGCAGCGATGCCATGCGTTTCAGCATATCAACTCCGCGGACCTCGGTTTCAAGTAGGGGCAGGATCGCACGCACCTGGCCATCGAATTCTTTCCAGATGGTCAGCATATGCTCATCTTGCATCGCAACACGGTTCTTTACAAAATCCGGCGCATCTGGTCCCAAGCTGGTCTTGTCGATTTGCATGTTGACGATTACTCCGCCAACCGGTATACCAAAATCATGAAACCAGTTGATAAAGCGAGTAATCACAGCAATAGGCAGGGCTTCGGGCAATGTGATAAAGAAAAAGGCGGTGAGTTCAGCGTCGGTTAGGAGCATCTTTGCGCGTCCCATCCGCTCACGTAAATTCAATAAGTAATCCATAAGGGGGTCTTTCTCTTTTTTCTTTTTGCTATACGAGAGCAGGTCTTTCAAGGACATGGCTTCTTCGCGGCTTTGGACCATCTTGTTGACCCACATGGAATATACGCTGGACATCCCCAAAAGTCGCCGGGCGTTTGCCGTCGGTGCAGTGTCAAACACATATACTTGATACTTGTCCTCGAACATCAAATCGATCATGTTCTCGAACATCGCCGATTCTTCAAAGGCAGGATTCATGGTAGCCGATTCGACAAATTCATCTGCCTTCGTTTTGATATCGGCAAATTTGAGAAACCACTCGATCTTCTCGCGGATTTCCTTTTTGGATTTTTCGATCGTTTCACGAGTATCGATCTCATAAGCCAGTAAATTTGGAGCACCGGAAACAGGGGTCGGTTTGCCGAACACGTTTTGATCTAGCAGGCTGGACAGAGAATGAACAGGGTTTGTTGATGCAAGTAATGTCTTCTTGCCTTGTTGGGCTGCCCAGAGTGCAGCAGTGCCAGCGAGAACAGTCTTACCGACGCCTCCTTTTCCCCCAAAGAATATATATTTTAGGCGAGGGTTGTCAGATAAAAACTGTACCATGGATTTTTCTATCATGCCCCACCTCCGAACATGGCATCGGCCATTTGCTCAATCATTGTCAGCCCCGTAATATCGCGCTCAAATTCGGGTACGCGGGCTAAAACCTGGCCACCGAACACCTGATCAATTTCAGTAAGGTAGTCCTTTTGCATTGTCAACCGGTTTCGTAGATAATCGGGAATCTTTTGTTTCGTAAGTTCTGGGGGGATGACACGATTGACGATATAGCCTGCGATGGGTACATCAAATTTCGCAAATAGCCCAGCTGCCTTCTGTGTATCCAGAATTATCATTTCTTCGGGTGTCACGACGAAAAAGAAAGCCGTCTTTTGTTTGTCGGTCAATATACTTGAGGAGGTATTAATCCTGTACTTGATGTATTGCAATTCTTTGAGGATCATGTCCTCTTCGGATTCTTTTTCGCGCTTCATCACAGCCGCTACTTGATCGTACTCTGCCATCTCCTCGCGTAATTTAGTGATTTTATCGATCCACTCATCATACACGGAGGCCATACTTAGATAATATAACGCATGCCCTAAGGGAACTAAATCGTAGATGTAAAAGTCATACTGACCACCGACGACGATGTCTACTACCTCATCGAAGATAGCACTCTCTTCCATAGCTGGTTCTGCAGCGGCAGCCTGGATATAATTCTCAATCTCTTCTGGTATCTGCTCTAACCCATACATCTCGCGGATTTTCTGGCGGATCTCCTCCTGATATTCGTGGATGCGCCGATCTGCGTCAATTTCCTGGGCATAGAGATTGGGCATGATTTCTACCGGCCCCTTACCAAAAATGTCGCGCTGGAAGATGTCGGATAGACTGGCTTGAGGATCGACTGAAAAAACGAGTACTTTATAACCTTGTTTTGCCAGCCAGAAGGCTGTTGCGGCGCTAAAAGTAGTTTTTCCCAATCCACCCTTCCCCCCAAACATGATGTACCGTCTTTCAGGATTTTTTTCAAACACTTCTCGAAGAGACATAACGTTCTCCGTATTCTCCGTCTATTCTTTTTCTCATCCTAATGAGGCTGGCGACCCGAAGGCGCTAACCAGCGTCATGCCTTTCCTCCCCATATCCACCAGGTTAGGATTTGTTGGTTACATCCACACTACAGCTACGCCAGAGCGTCTGTCAGATCTTTTTCGCGCAACATGCGGCGCTTCCAGGTGCTGATTTGGGGGACCACGTAAGGGAGAAGGCGCAGGCTATAATAGGGCGGAAGAATGGGAATACCCAAGAGGTCACCCATTGTGATCAGAATAAAGAGGTGTTCCATGCTCCCGCGTGTCTTAAGTGCATAACGCGCCATGTCGTGTCCAGCCATGCCATATAGGACGCTTTTAAATCCATCCAAAAAGCTTGGTTTTTTATTCTCGTCAGCCATGTTTTTTCCTCATGATGATGGTATCTATATCTTACAATTATACTTCCCGGTATTGTAGAGCCTCACATTATGTAATTTCCACGTCACACATATCGGTCAAATCTCGCTCACGTAGAAGACTATGTTTCCAGCCAGTTATATCTGGCATAACATAAGGCAATAGACGTAAGGTGTAATAGGGAGGCAAGACAGGTACGCCCAACAGGTCCCCAAAGACGATCAGGATGAACAAATGCTCGAGATGGGAACGTTCCTTTTTTAAATCACGCACCATCTCATAAATGGTAGCCCCATAGAAAATATCACCAGTCGTCCTCGCGATCTGTCTGATCAAAGATTTCCACCTGGTGAGACTGGGTTGGTTATTCACAGTGATTTGATTATAGTACGTTTTGAAATAGTAAGGACCTGAAGTATTTTTTTGAGCTCATGAATATTATGCGGCAAATGCTGCAAGTAAGGCTTGTTCCAGGCCAGATACGTCCCAGCCTGTTATCTTGACACGACGATCTACCACAAAGGTTGGATAACGCCGCACGCCATAGCGTAGCGATTTGGCAAGCCCTTGAAGAGAGCGGGGATCCCAAATGCGAATTTGTATTTGGTCACCATATTGTACAGCCAGGTCCATGACAAAAGAGGCCAAGCGCTGGAATTCTTCTTGCCATTCGGGCGGATATTCATCTAATCCTCGCTCGTATGGCGCTTTATCTAGATTGGCGCGTGCCAATAACATTTCACATGACAAACACATCCCCCAACTCTCGGGTAATGGGGAAATGACCTCAACCTGTACGGGCTTCATTGAAATGTGGAAAAGAGGAGTTGTGTACCAGCTTTCAGCGCGCAACTCCTCTTGTATGGCATTATCAGGCTTTGGCAGGTGCCGTAGCCCGAATTCGCTGGAACGCTTTCAGGGCATCCCATGCCAGGATTAGCGCTGCGATCACCAGGAAGATGGCAATCACACCCGCGATGACGTTACCAATCAAGCCGTCAATTGGCATATCGGGCGTTCTAGCGATCTGAGCAAATACATTGTAAGCGGTGATGATCAATGCGGCGATCGTGGTTACGAACATGAACAAGAAGGGGACAAGCGTCCACATATATTTCTTGCCATTGGACATAAGCCACAGCGTAACCAGTAACAAAGCCAGCGCCGCCATTAATTGGTTAGCACCTCCAAAAAGTACCCAAATGCGTGCCCAGAAGCCGGTCCAGATCAGCAGGGCGGAGAGAGCCAGAGCGACGATTGAGCCAAAGGTGACATTCCTGAATATGGATACGGAATCACCCAAAAATTCAGCAGAGGCCACACGCATGAAGCGTACCACCAGGTACATGATCGTGAGAGCCATCAGCGTCAGGAAGACCGAACCATAGGGCAAACCGAAGCTGGTCGGGACACCAACCCGCGCCATCATCTCACTTAGGCCGGTAGCAAATATACCAGCGTTCTTGCCAGCCGCTACCAGAAGCACATATCCTGGTTTATCGGCTGTGCCTACGAAGCCTCGTGTGACGCCTACGCCTACCACCGCTGTGAGAATGGACAGTGTTGCCAGGAACATTTCGAGGAACATGGCGCCACCGCCTACATACAAGGCATCGGTCTCTTTTTCAAGCTGGCGTGCTGTTCCCGATGAAGACACCAAACTGTGCCATCCAGATACTGCGCCACAGGCGATGGTCACGAATAGAATCGGCCAAAGTGGTCCTAGGGCAAGTGGTGCTTTCTCTACTCCTGTGCAGTCGGCTGTTTGGCATAGATTGCCTGCCCAGTTCGTAAATGCTGGGAAATCGGATGGGAAGGATGGATGCCAAACCAGCAAGCCGATGGTGCCAGCAACAATACCCAGGAAGACGATCCAGAAAGCCACGTAGTTGATCGGTTGCGCCCAGCGCCAGATTGGCAGTACGGCACCAAAGTAGCAGATTACCAGAACTACCAGGCTCCAAATGAACTGGGCTTGCGTGACTGAGCCAAAGACCACGGGTGATTTTTCGCCTCCATTGATTGCCAGGAAGAGCGATTTCACACCAGGTAATGTGCCGAGCCAAATACCTAAGAAGGCTAATACGACAGTGACTACACTGGTTAGAATGATATCCATCTTCCACTTGTACGTCATCTGTCCTGCCAGCAAACCTACACCAATCACCAATAGCACACCCAATGGAACTGCCGGATTGGTCATCAGGTCATAGCCGACGATTTTTCCAAATGCGCCCATGATGAGCAACAAGTAGAAGTAAATGAACATCAACAAAATCGTTCGAGCTCTGGGGGAAACAAAGCGATAGCTCAGCGCGCCAAAGCTCTGACCCTCTTCTCGCACGCCCATGATGATTGCCGAATAGTCTTGCACCCAGCCGATGAAGAATGTGCCGAAGATCACCCATAATAGAGCAGGTAACCAGCCCCATTGGATGGCTACAATCGGCCCTACAATCGGCCCTAACGCTGCAATGGATTTGAATTGGTATCCGAACAATACATTTCGGTTAGCGGGGGTGAAGTCAACGCCGTCCATAAACATCCTAGCTGGCGTAGCTTTCTTGTCATCCGGTTTGACGACGCCGGCATTGATGGTTCTGGCATAAAAGCCATAGCCAATGCCGATGCCCACCAGTCCTAAAACAAGGGTTAAGACTGCATTCATCGCAAATTCTCCTCATTTCTACAAAATATTTGATCTAAATTGTTGTTATTAGAGCAGAATTATCGATGGCACCTCCTTTGACAAGAACAATCCTCTGATCCCCCTCTACGGATATATTTGAAGATCATCCGAACAAATCTTCTCCATGTTTTGGGCGCATACTCGATTGTAGAGGAATTTGTTCTCATAAGTCAAATGTAGATTGTTACATGTGAGGTGTTACAAAGAACACCATAATCCTCTCATTTGTTGTATACTAACTGGTATTCAGCTATCTTTTCGGAGGTTTATGTGAGTTTGCCAGCGCTGATCATCCTTGTAGGTCTTGCCTATATTGTCCTCTTTGGAGGATTATCACTCCTTCGTCGGGAAGGGTTATCAAGTAGATTTGCTATTGAAGCATTGGTGATCACCTTTATGGTGGGTGGTTTGACTGCATTAACCGGAATACAGATCCATCCAATCATGTTTCTGATCGTACTTTACCTGATAACCATGCGAGTCAGGCTATTGGTTGACATCGCTAACTTTTTTGCACAGCGCTCTCAATTTGAGAGGGCAAATCTCTTCTATAATCTTGCTCAAAGGTTATGGCCCGATCAAACCGGTCATTTGGTGATACAAGTGAACCAAGGAACAGCGCTTTTACAAAATGATGCCCTCGACGAGGCTATTGCTGTTTTTACAGATGTCTTAAAAAATGCTAATCAGGGTTACCTTGGAGTTAAATATGAAGCTGCTACCCACTACAACCTTGGCATAGCTTATCGGCGTAAGGATATGGAACCCCAGGCTAGGCTGGAGTTTACTGCTGTTTTGGATACGTGGCCTGCTTCTCAATATGCTCAACGCGCAGAAATAGCGTTATCGAAAGATCGTAAAAAGAGTAATTAACGAGTTTCTTAATTCTTAAAACACCCGCACCTTAGCTCGGTTTCTAAATTATGGCTTGATATATATATATACAACGAAAAAAATCGAGCTACTTTAATAAACATTAGATAAAATCCCCCAATTGTTATTTTCAGCAGTCTCTAGAATACTTCAATCTGGTTGTCGAGCACAACCACGTCTGGCCAGTGCACCTCAACCCAGTCGGGTATGGCTTGCAGGCTGCGCGTGGTGAATCCAATATCGTTGCTCACCACTGCGCAGGCGATGAGTGACTCTTGCCAGGCGTCGTGTTGATCCATCTCGGCTACTGAGATGTTGAATTGGCGATGCAAGCGCGCCAGAAGGGGTTTCAACCGCCGACGTTTCTCTTTCAGCGAGGTGCATCCTGGTATTTGTAAGTGAAGGGTGATGATACCTAGGGTCATAGCCTATATCGACAACAGATACGCATAGGGTCTTTTCTTCAACTGCGTAGGTACTTACAGTATAATTATTTTTATGGCAAATGACAATAATCTTCGTGGTTGGGTTCTGGTCATTGGCGTGTTGTTGATCCTGGGGCTAGCGGCATTTGGCGTGGTATCTGTTGTGCAACAGAGTGCTAACCAGGCCAAGCAGGCTATCCAGCCGGTAAACGAATTGACCAGCAATGTCGCCACTCAAGTGGCCCAATTTCTAAACCCTACCCCCACCGTGTTGCCTGATCCCGTGACCATTATCCAGGGGGTGCGCTCGTTATCCCGCCTGGAGACGATCCAGTACAGCGTGGAGAAAGTGATCACTGCTGAGACCAACCAGGGTCCATTCGGTTTCCTCTTCGGCGACCGCCTGATCCTGGTGGCGCATGGGATTGTCATTGCTGGGGTGGATTTGGAAAAACTCACACCCGAAAACATGCAGTTGCGCGGGGGTGTTTTGTATGTTCAGCTCCCTGAGGCGGAGATTTTTGTCGCCACCTTGGATAACGATAAGTCTTATATATACAATAGAGATACCGGCCTGCTGACCAAGGGGAATATTAATCTAGAGACCGAAGCTCGCCGAGCCGCGGAAGATGAGATCGAATTAGCAACCCTGGAAGATGGTATTTTAGAGCAAGCAAACCAGAATGCTGAAAACTATCTTTACCGCTTATTGCGCGATCTTGGCTACCCTGAAGTGATCTTCATTCGAATAACCCCTGAACCTCAAGATTGATACCTTGGGGCGATCTCACCCGCTTGCGATCTTCAAAGGCTATAAGAGAACAATTCCTGGCAGCTAGATCCGCTCAGTCCAGATAGGATTTCCATACTTTTCGCTGACCAACTCCATGGCGCGGCCTTGCTCTGCGGCGGAGAGTTCAGCTGGCTCCAGCTCCAGCGCTAGCTCCTGCTTAAAAGCTGAGATGAATGCCCGAGTAGCTGCCTCCCAGGTAGGACGATGCCCCAGAATTTCCTCAACGGTTGTAGCGCGCTCTTGTAGGCGCGCTGCGGATCGTTCTCTCTGACTCTCGCTTTCATAATGTAGAGCCTGGGTGATGCGTGTCAGGTCGCCCCATAACGGTAAAGTCCCGTGTTGTAGTATACCTCCCTGCTTACGCGCTTGAGCGCTACCCAACAGCTTCTTCCCATTGACAGTTATTTCATAATTTGATGGGACTTCGAAGCACACCGGGCCTTTGGCCTCTCCGTTCTCGTCTGACGCAGCAATTGGTTTGGCCTGTGCTTGGAGGCTCAGCAGGTTGAGGGCTTCCAGAAGCGCCTGGGACAGGCGCCGGTAGCTCTCCAGCACACCACCCTTTAAACGCGGTTCTTCCTGTGGACCGATGACTGCATACGTCAGCTCATCGGTGTGCAAAATAGCCCGTCCGCCCGTGGGGCGGCGTACAAGATCCCATCCGGCGGCTGTCAATCGTTTCCAGTCGACATCGGACCACGGCTGGGCATGACCCAGCGATAGGCAAGGTGGCTGCCAGGCATACAGGCGCAGTGTAGGTGGGGCGTCTCCTCGGGTAACCGCTTCAAGGATAGCCTCATCCGCCGCCATATTCCACGCGCCGTGAGAAGGTGGTGAGATAATTAGTCGCCAGGTTGCAGGAGCGTACATAAGCTAAGGATAAGGCGTGTAACCTGTTGTGGATACGGGAGTGTCAAGAGGATATGGTTCAGGTGAGGTAGTATCGATGGGATATGGCGTGCCGGGGGTGGCAGTTCGGGTAGCTGTGGGAGTGGCAGTCCGGGTTGGTGGCGTTCCCGTGATGGTCGGCGTTGGGGTGCCTGTCGCAAAAGGTTGTGGGGTTGGTGATTGCGTGGCAGCAGGTCCAATAGCTCTTCCGCTTAGTTTCAAGCGAGCCATGCTAGTGAAGGGGCTTTTAGAGTAATCTGACCACAATTGCACATAGGTATTTATGGCTTGCTTCTGGTCCCCTGCCAGTTCGGACGCCAGGCCAAGCATGTAGTAGTATTCGTCGCAACTCCAAGTGCCGCGGCACAACAGACCCGGATATACCTCTAGGTCTAGCAAGGTCTTTTGGATTGTGGCGGGATCTTCACCATTGAACATATCCTGGATAGCGATTTTCAGCGGTTCCTTGAAGCGGTCACGGTAAAACTTGGGTAGCTCTTGAATAGTGAGGTATGGCTCTAAAGTACCAACCAGCCGATGCAGTCTGAATGCTTTGCTGTCGTGGAATAAAACAACAGGCGGGATGCTCTCCTGATCCAGATAGGAAAGCGACGGAACGTTGGTGTCGATCAAGTCGACTAATATGGCTTTGACCCCCTGGGAATAAGGCGCAAGGAGCCAAAATTCCAGTTTTTCACCGGGGCGATGCCGCACGGTAAACCAGGTTTCCGTCGAGTCGTCGCCATCAAAGTCAAAGTAACCAGAGGAGGTGAAGCGTACGCCGGCCTCCCCAAGGAGGGAAGCGGCGGAGGGGTAATCACTGCGTCGCAGGCTTCCTATTAGGTAGGTGAGGGCTTGAGCTGGTTTGCAGTATTCCGTGGCGACACAAGCGCGATAAAGGTCCCGGGAGTCTTTGTAACTGTTCAGCCAGCTCTGTGCCCGGGCAATCCAAGAACTGTTCGGCACAGAAGGAGAATTGATGATCTCTTGAAAGGCGCGCGTGGCTGTATCCTGCTCGCCCAGCAAGGCATGGTAGATACCGATGCGGAAGCGCCACTCGTCGCGCGCATCCAGGGGGAAAGGTGTTCCATCCTCTTTCGTGGCGGGTGGCCAGTCTGGCAAGATGGTTTGCATAATTTGTATAGCCGAATCAGGTCCCCATACGCTGATGGCGTGATCCACGAGCAAGCGACAGAAGCTCAGCGTGGTCGGTTTAGGTGTCACCAGATATTCAGTCTTAACTGGTTGGAACCAATCTCCATCCCAACGGTAAGTGCGTTTGAGCTCCATGGGGCAGGCCGGGAAAAGGGTGCTGCGAACCTGCAGATCAGAGCCGCCCTGCTCATCCTGTGCCGCTATCCAGTCCACGGTATAGTCCATGCCAATATTGAAGTTCGCAGATACTGAGTTAAACGCCAGCTCTTGCGGAGGGGATTGCGCCAAGCTGAAAATGCGCGGCAAAGACAATTGGCGAGATTGCGCCGGGGTTGTGGGATAGATGACGATTTCCTGGATGTTATCCCCTGTCAGATCTCTAGCCAACGCCTTATATTCAGGGCTGTGCGCGAAATCAAAGTTGCTTGCAAGCACCTGGGTCTGGAAGGCAGATGGTGTTTCAAGTAACAAGATGAAGGTGCTGCCATTTCCTTCAATCTGCAGCAGTTGACCGCTGAGGTAGGGAGGAGGGGGTTGGAGGGGTGTGGTATTTAGGGTCAATCGCGGATCTTGCTTTTCAAACCAAGCGGAGATGTCTTGGGGGGTGGTATCGCCGCGATTAAGTGCCCGGGCGATAAGCTCGGCATAATGTTCCCCCGCTAGAGGGTTGCCGGTCAGCGCCAGGTTGTAGGCTAAACCCCAGCGCCAGCCTTCAGCCTGGGGGGCTGTGGGAAAGCGCAATATCGCTTCAAACTGGGCAATTGTGGCGAAATAAAATGCGGTGTAATAGTTCTCATCATTCTCGCCGCGTTGCTGCCGGGGCAAGGTGTTGGGATAGTTCCCGATCAATGACACCACGTAGTCAGCTAATTCAGGTGTCCAAGCTGTGAGGCGGTAAATATTATCGCCGGATAACGGGCTTGCAGGTGTAAGTGTGGGCAAGCCGGTTGGGGTAGGTGTCAGGGTTGGGGTGGGCGTTATAGAAGGTGTGAGTGTAATAGTTGCTGTGAAGGTGGGCCGGCGAGTGCGAGTGGCTGTGGGAGTGGATGTGATTGTCGGCGTGGAGGTTGCGGTCTGTGGGGGAGACAAGACGCGCGTGCTGGTAGGGGTAGGCGTGGGTGCGAAGAGAGCCGGGTAAGTTGCCAAAATAACCACCAGCACCAGGATAAAAATAAATATTATCCCAAGGTTGGTGAGTAAAAAGCGAATTTGGGCAGTGTTGTCTTGCGATTCAGTCATAGCGTAGAGGTTCGAAATCCACCCTGGCTTTTTCGGCTGTACTTGGGGGCATCGGCAGCAGTGGCGGGCATACAGGCCATAGAGGGAAATTGTACCAGTGCGCTAGTAGCATCTTGAGCAAGGGAGGCGCAGGTGGATAACTCTCTGAAAGGGCGCGGGCAGAGTTCAGGCGAGCTTGCGCTTGTTCATCTTCCTCACCCCTGAGGTGTGAATCCCATACCCGGCGCAGCGCAGGAGAGAATAAATTCGCCAGGGCAGTGATACAGCCAGAAGCCCCAGCTTGTAAGGCATGGCTGAACAGGCGGTCGGTGCCATTCAGCACCACCAATTCATTTCCAAAGTGTTTTCCCAGATTGCGGGCGTGCTCAAGGTCGGCGGAGGAATCCTTGATCCCAGCGAAACGATCTGGAAATGCGTCTCTTAACCGTCGCAGCAGGTCGAAGGAAAGATCAATGCCTGTGACAGGCGGGATGTGGTAGCCTAGGAATGCACCGCCGGACGGCACGGCTCGCTGGATAAGCTGGCTGTACCAGATGAGCAGCCCCTCGTCGCTGATTTTTCGAAAATAATAGGGCGGTATGACTACTACACCGTCGACACCGAGGTCAAAGGCGGTCTTGGTGAGCTCCACGGTCTCTTCGAAGCTAGGTGTTCCCGTACCGAAGAGCAAGCGGAAAGTGGGGTGAGTCTGGCGATACTCCAGGGCTGCCCGCAGCATGAGCAGGCGCTCCTTGGGTGCAATCGATGGACCTTCACCTGTGGTGCCAAACAACAAGACCCCATGGCAACCGCGCTGTGCGAGAAAATCGAGCAGCTTGGGCAAGGAGTTAGGATCGGGAGAAAAATCTGGCTTGAGCGGGGTAATCGCTGCGGCATATACGCCGGACAGCCGGTGAGCCGTGGTCATGGGGTGATTATACTGTTTATTGCTCGAAACTGGTACAATTATCCTTCAGGCGAATCAATACCCTCTCTAAAAGGATCAGGATGAAAAGGAAACATTTTATTATTGTCCTGGCCATGCTTGTTTTGGTCGCTTGCCAGAGCAGTGTGGGCACTCTCGAATCAACTGCCTCCCCCGCACCGCCTGTTGGCGAATCCCCCGTTAAGACGCCGACATCATTACCTACAGCCACACCGGTTGTGGTGACTGGGACGGTGCGAATCTGGCATTCGTGGGAAGATCCATTCGTGCCGGCATTGTTGCGGGCAATCGATGGGTTTAATGAGCTATATCCCAGCATTTATTTTGATGTGCTCTATGTGCCCGCTGATGACCTGCCTATCGCCTTCGAACAGGCTGTTCAGGAAGGGCATGTCCCGAGTTTGCTTATTGGGCAGGCAGAGTGGGGGCCAGACTTATACGATAAAGGGTTGGTGGCAGACCTGTCTGATCTGATTTCACCAGACCTGCTGGATACACTTAATCCTGCTGCGCTGGGCACCGGGCGCCTTGCAGTTGGTCTGATCAGCGTTCCTGTAGATATTCGCGGTGTGGTCCTGTACCGGAATAGAAGTATTATCCCAATAGCTCCATCCACATTCGAAGAGCTAGCAAGCCTGGCTAAGGAAGCCACCCGCGGGCAGACTTTGGGTTCTGTGCTTGATCGTAGCTTCTTTTTCTCCGGCGCCCACCTGATTGGTCTTGGTGGCAGTTTGATGACAGAAGAGGGGAAGCCAGGTTTTAATAATGAAAGAGGTCTTGACTGGGTGGGCTTGCTGCAAGCTTACGACCAGGCGGGGGCAGCCGAGTTTTTCACGGATAATGATCTCAACATGTTCAAAGAGGGACGCGTAGGCTTTATCATCGATGGCACTTGGAATCGGACTTCTCTGGCGGAGACAATCGGCGCAGATAACCTGGCAATCGATCCCTGGCCTATTCACGCGGGCGGCTCTCTCTCTGGGTTTGTACAGGCAGAGAGCATGTTTCTTACCCCTCAAGCATTGGATGAAGTCCATGCCGTATCATTGAAATTTTTACAGTTTTTTCTTTCACCCGAAGCGCAATCCTCTATTGCAGAGGTTGGCTTGATCCCAGCCATCAACGGCTCTCCGGTCAACCTGGCTGCTAATCAGGTCGTCATCTCAGACCCACTCATCTCCCAAGCCATGCGCGCCCTGACGGATGGCGTCAGCTATCCAGCGAATCCGGAGATGGGCATTTACTCCAGCCAGTTGGATATTTCCTTGAAGTCTGTCTTTGACGATGGTGTGCCAGCACAGCAGGCGTTGCAGAGCGCCGAAGAAGCGATCAATGCTGCTTTAGTGACACCCGCACCGTAACCTATTCCCGCTGGATCCAGGATGTCATCTGTGATTGGGGGTTATAACGTGCTGCCCGTTATGATCTTGGTAACGCTGGCATTGGGCTGCGATTCAGTCCTCTTAGCCAGATTGAAGTAGCCAGTAAAGGGGCGAGCGAGAATGCTGCTCCAGCCAATGCCATAATGGTGTAGCCTGATTGGTCGTATATCAACCCACTGCTGAAGCTGGCGGATGCAGACGCCAGGCCAACAAACAGGTCATTGAAACCCTGGGTAGGTGCACGCTCAGACGGCGAGAGCTGATCGGCCAGCAAGGTGGAGCCGCCTACAAAACAAAAGTTCCAGCCAAGACCCAAAAGAAAAAGCGATACCGCCAATGGCAGGACTTCGGGAGATATTGTGGCTGCCAGGCAGGATAGTAAGAGCGTGGTTGAACCGATAATAATTACCATGCCGCGACCCCAGCGATCTGCCAGTCGACCAGATAAAACTGAGAAACCAAACATCCCAAATGTATGGGATGAAATGACCAGAGATACAGCATTAAGGCTATGCTGGTGGGAGCGCATATGCTGGGCGGTGATGACCATCACCATTACCATCACCATTTGTCCTAGCACCATAGCAATCATGGCGATTTTCACTGCCGGCTGGCGCAGGAGCTGGCCAATCGACCGTGTTACCCCGCTGAGTTTTGCCGTCTCAGGGAAGAGTTGGGCAATTTCACGTCCTAGATCACGAGGATCAGGTCGTAGCCCGCCGTAAACCGTCAAGCAGGCAAGGAGGAACAGCACACCGCTGGCTACATAACCACCTGATAGCTCATCAAACCCCTGCGATTTCGCGAGTTCACCCATTGGGCCTACCAAAAGCGGGCCCAGTATTGCTCCTACTGCCCCGCCCAATACAACATTCGAGATTGCCCGACCACGAGATTGGGGAGGGTGTACTTCAGCAGCGGCAAAACGTCCCAGAGTTACAGCAGCATTTGCGATACCCATGAGTGCCATGCCGACCAAGAAAATT
>DATCYX010000255.1:0-6206 GCA_036526235.1 Anaerolineales bacterium
GGGTCTGACGGGTGTGAACTGGGATCAGACATCCATGAAAATCCTCGGTCCTCGCTACCTGGGAAACAGAGAACTTACCCATCACGCCTTGCGTGACGCCATGGACCAAGCCGAACTCTTCCGAAAGATGCTGGAAGAAAAACGTTGATCAGTTATCAATAATTGGAGACAAGAGGCCGTCCAATAAGGTATTTGTGGCGGTCGGGGTGATTAAATCAAGAGCGGTCAGATGGCTGGCAATTCGATCGACAAAGGGGGTGTAGGAATATTCGGTTAAATAACCCAATAGCCTCGATATTTGAGAAGTTCATTAGCCCTACCCTTGAAGAGTAACGAAGAGAAAAAAGGAACGTTTATTATTACAGTAGTTAGCTCCGGTGCACAGCTACCGTTTCGATCGTATGGCAACGGTGGTTAGGGCACAATGTTCTTTGAGTGAATCAGACAATAGATACGCGGTCTGGAAGTCTTTTTGATCAACCGCGTATGCCACATATTTAACACGCATTTAGGAGAAATAGGATGGATCCAACGCCAACAAACGATCTTGACCGAATTATCGCTTCTGCACACCGCCTGGGTGTAGAGATGGACGAGGAAGAGGCCTTACAGTGGCTGACCGCTATTGCCGCCTCCCAGGCTGGCGATGAAGATGTGGTGGTGGATATACACCGTGGTGTATTCGGCCATCGGGTGAGCATGTTGGACTTTGATCCTAAAGACCTGGAGCATTTTCGTGAGATTGGCCGATTGGTCGAATTCCAAGATGTGCCCGATATGGTCGAGACCGCACTGGCGCTCTCGGGCTCGGCGGCGCAATCCAAAATTCAAAGCTTCCCTGGTGATTGCGATTACTTCGAGCGTGTCAACATCAAAGCTGCGACTCATGCTGAAGCCTGTCAAATCCTGGCTAACCTGATGCGCGAAAAAGCATTGAGCACTGAGCGCGGGCCGACCTACCAGCTCATCGAGGTCAAGTTCGGATCGTATCCATATGATGTGGTTGTGGATGGACATCCTATTAAGGCTGGATCGCCGGTTTCCTGGACCCCGGAAAAAATCCGAGATGGGCAGATTGGCGCTTTCCTCCCCGATGGCAAGCCCACCGCGGTACGCTGGGAAGATGTGCAAACGCAACCGGGCTGGTGCAAGCTGGATTGGGTGGTAGCTGATCCAGTCCGCCAGCAGCTGGCAAATGCTAGCAATATGCTGGACGTCACCTGGGAAGCGCCAGACGGCACCATCACCCCATTAGATGGATACCTGGATCCGTATTTTCAAGAAGTTTACCTGGAAGCTGAGTCTATCCCCATATTCTCCAAGCTGGCAAGGCACGTCTCGACAGATGCCCTAGACCAATATGTGGCCCAACTGGAAAAAGAGGTCAATAAATACCTGACCAAAGACGTAAACTATGGTAAGGCTGCCAAGCGCATGTATAACGTCTTCCGGCTGACCGGGCGTTACGAAGAGGCGGCTTTCCTGAGGGAGTTATTCGACGAGCCGACAACCTTGCTCTACCAGATCTGGTCATTGATCCGGACAATTGACGACTGCTTCAAGCCCAATTCCAGCATTGGGATCGAAGACCTGCTTACCCAGACCGACCAGCTCATCCTGGCGATCATCAAGACCCTTGAAGGAGATCAGGAAGCCGAGATCGTGAGATTGCTGCTGCGCCTGCGCGATAGTCTATCCCGCCAGGATGACACGCAGATACTCAATGCACAGTCAGAGGCGGCTAGGGCAGAAGTGATCAACGTGGTCAATAACTTCTTCCATGAGCGACTGATGGCTGTGCCGACCATTAAGTCATATATTGAGAGTATGTCAACTAAATAAGAGCATATCAAAAGCCTTCTAGGCGGCTCATATCCGCTACGCCATCCGCCAATGCAGATATCCGCTGCAGGATCCCCAGGCGGTTGTGTTGAATGGCAATGTCTTCGGTCATCACAAGGACGTCATCAAAGAACTGGTCGATGGCCGGGATCATGGGCAGGAGAGCGTTCAGGAAAATATCCGGTGATCCATGCTGCCTATTCTCCGCTGATGCGGATTCGGCTGTAAGCAAAGCGGAGAAGAGCTCACCTTCGGCGCGCTCGACGAACTTGCTTCGATCGACCGGGAAGTGCTCGGCTTGGTCGCGGGTGATGCGCACGCAGCGGGCGTAGGCAGGCAAGATGGTACTCCAATCTGGGCGTGACACCCAGGCAGCCAGTGATTTGACCGCCTGAGCTGCTCGAGCTGGGTCGTGACCCTGTTCAACCAACACAGCATCGACTACATCATATCGCCAGCCCTGTTCCAGCAACAGGTTCCGCAAGCGCTCAATGATAAACTCCAGGCAAGCTTTTTGACTCTCATGGCTTGCAGGGATGGGCAGGCGCTTTGCAGCTAACTCCAGAGCTTGTCGCAAATCGAAGGGCAGTTCCCAAGCTATCAGGTTCTGTACCAAACCCAGGGCGGCGCGGCGCTGAGCGAAGGGATCTTTGTTGCCAGTGGGCGCTAACCCAGCCGCAAACAGGCCTGCCAATGTATCCAGTCGGTCTGCCAACCCAACCACTAAACCAGGGCGTTCTCCAGGAATCTCGTCGCCCGAGAAACGCGGCAGGTAATGCTCAAAAATGGCATTTGCCACTTCACTCGGCTCACCTGAGATCAAAGCGTAGTGACGGCCCATCAACCCCTGCAATGAAGTCATCTCAACGACCATCTTGGTTGCCAGGTCAGCCTTGCATAACTCGGCGGCGCGTCCAGCGATAGCCATCTCGTCACGGCTCAGCCCCACCAGGGGAGCCAGGTCCGTCAACATTTCGCTGATGCGTTGCGTCTTATCCAGCATCGAGCCGAGCTTCTTCTGGAAGGAGAGAGTCTTCAACTGGGGAAGATACTCTTGCAGGTGGCGCTTGCTATCGTCACGCACGAAGAAGGCTGCGTCGGCAAAGCGGGCGCGGATAACATGCTCGTTGCCCTCCACCACCAGGTTCAACCCAAGGTCATCGCCGTTGCGAATGGCTACGAAATAAGGTAATAATGGTTGCACTGGTTTTTGTATATCTGGCGCCGTTTCATCAGTCGACTCGGAAGCCTCAAAAACGGGGAAATATCGCTGGTGCTTTTTCATAACGGAAATCAGCACCTCGCGGGGGAGCTCTAGATGAGATGGATCGAAGGAGCCACGCAGCGCGATGGGGGCTTCTACCAGGTTGGCAACCTCGGCAAGCAGGTCGCTATCTGGTGCAATTACCCCGCCGACCTCTGCCGCTAAACTTTCGATTTGATTTTGAATGTATGTGCGGCGCTCTTCCACATCCAGGATGATGTCTTGTGCTTTCAAAGCGTTAAAGTAATCCTGGGTGGTCTTCAAGCTGATCTCAGCCGGCGCGTGAAAACGCAGACCTCGCGTGGAACGGCCTGCGCCCAAACCTGCATACGAGAAGGGCACTACCTGATCGCCCAACAAGGCAAGCAGCCAGCGGATTGGGCGGGAAAAAGCCACATTGGTGCTGTTCCAGCGCATCGACTTGTCAAAACGCAGTGAGGCGATCAGATCGGGCAATGCCTCTGCTAACACGCTATGGGCTGGGAGGCCTTCCTGCCGGACCACCGCAACAACATAGCGCCCGCCGTCCATCTCCCGGACCTGCAGGTCGCTCACCGCTATCCCCTTACTGCGAGCGAAACCCTCGGCAGCCTGGGTGGGGGTGCCATCGGGATTGAAGGCGCGCTCGGCAGGCGGACCTTTCACTACTTGCTCTAGGTCGCTCTGACGTGGAGCTAATTGTTCTACATAAACAACCAGGCGACGCGGCGTGCCCTGGACGAGCAGCTCGCCATGTTCAAGACGCAGCGTGTCCAACATGGCAGCCATACGAGAGCGCAGTTGCTCTATCGCCGCATCCAGATCTCGGGAAGGAAGCTCTTCCGTGCCGATCTCGAGCAAGAAAGTGGCAGGGGAGAGAGAGTAAGTGATAGGGGACGATGAATGAGGGGCAGGCACTGTTGTTTCCCCTGTCTCTAGATGATTAAGCCAGGGGAACTCAAGGCGCTGTCTTTGCTCAATATAGGCTTCTGCCACCCTGCGCGACAGGTCGCGCATGCGTCCGAAGAAAGCCGCACGCTCAGTTACGCCGATGGCGCCACGCGTATCCAGTACATTGAACGTGTGCGAGCACTTCAGTACATAATCGTGGGCAGGCAGCACAAGATTCTTTGCTAGGCAGGCCTCCGCCTCAGCCTCGAACACATCATACATCTGGCGTAGGCGGTTGACATCAGCAACTTCGAAGTAATATTGGCTGTGTTCTTGCTCAGCTTGCAGGTTCACGTCGCCGTCGGTGAGCGTTGGGCTCCACTGTATCTCGCGGAAGCTGCCCACGCGCTGCAGGGCGATTGCAATTCGCTCCAGCCCGTAGGTAAGCTCCACCGAGACTGGATCCAGAATTTGCCCACCTGCCTGCTGGAAATAGGTGAACTGGGTGATCTCCTGTCCGTCCAGCCAGACCTCCCAGCCAAGTCCCCAGGCACCCAGGGCAGGCGATTCCCAATTATCCTCTACAAAGCGGATGTCGTGCTGGCGCGGGTCAATGCCAATCGCCTGTAATGATTTTAGATAAATCTCCTGGGGGTTGCCTGGATCAGGCTTGAGGATCACCTGGAACTGGTAATGCATCTGCATGCGATTGGGATTCTCGCCATAACGACCATCGTCAGGACGGATGGACGGCTCGACGTAGGCGACGTTCCACGGTTCTGGTCCAAGCACGCGCAGCGCAGTCGCCGGATTCATCGTACCAGCGCCCACCTGGGTGTAGTATGGCTGCCAGATCAGGCATCCTTGCTTAGCCCAAAAGTCTTGCAAGGCCATGATAATGGATTGAAAATCAAGAGTTTTTGTCATTGAGTGTAGTAAATCGCAGATACTGGTGTGAATATTCGCCCGAATTATACACGTAAAAATGGGCAGCATCTAAATGCTGCCCGTAAATGATGATGGGTCTTATAGCACCTTGGGGAGGTCACACGTTCTAGGGGAATGTTTCCTTTAGAAGCGCCTGGATAGCTGCCTCGGTCTCGTCGTACCTTCCTTCGCCGATATGGCGATAGCGGATATGACCCCATTTGTCAATCAAATACAGCGTAGGCCAGTAGCGGTTATGATACGCCCGCCAGGTTTCGCCATCGTTGTCTTGGGCGACTGCGTAGGGCACTTCCAATGCCTTGACCGCTTCTTTTAGATTTTCAAGATCAGCTTCGTAATCGAATTCTGGGTAGTGGTTGCCGATCACCACCAGCCCCTCTGGGCCATAACTTTCATGCCATTCCCTCAACGAGGGAATCACGCGACGGCAGTTGATTCAGCCAAAGGTCCACATATCGAGCAGCACCACCTTGCCGCGCAGATCAGCTAAGCGCAATGGGGATTCGGTGTTGAGCCAGACCTCATTATCCAGCTCTGGCGCCATCCCGAGATCATCCAGGTCGGCGCGGAATGGTCCCCCAGGCGAGGTAAATGTATCCATGATCTCAACCTTCGGGTTGGTCAGTGCAGTAACACATCCAACCAACACAAGTGTAAGCGTTCCTAATAACCACCATCTCACAAGTATAATTCTCCCTGCAATGTGGGAAATTGCTCTAATGCGATTACCCTATTCTATCAACAAGGTATTACGAAAGAATTACGCTTGGGGAGTATAATCCAAAGCAGGAGGATTTACCCGATGGTGATGCCCGTAATCCAATACGCTCCCGAAACATGCGCCTGGTGCGAAGGTAGCGGCAAATATGGCGCTTATAACGATGCTTGTCTGGTATGCGGCGGGCAGGGAAGTCTCCTGGTGGCGCAGCCTGCACGAAAGTGTCCCTGGTGTGAGGGCAAGGGAGAAGTCCAAACAGAAGAATTCAGAGACCGCTGCAAAATGTGCGGCGGGGCAGGCTGGTCACACGTATTCAAGCAAGCCAGCCGCTAAACCTTTTCCAGGCACGTTTTAGAAGAGGGATAAATGGGGGAGAATCTACCCAAGTGCCCAATTGGGCAATACATCCATCTCTAGCCCGTCACGCTGTTCATGGATATAGCGGTAATATCCTGCCCCAGCGATCATGGCAGCATTGTCGGTGCACAGCCACAAGGGCGGTATGTGCACCCGAAAGCGGCTTTGGGTGGTAAATTCTTGGCGAAGAGCGCGGTTGGCAGAGAC
>DATCYX010000256.1:0-6272 GCA_036526235.1 Anaerolineales bacterium
TGCGTCGCGAATTCACGCTGTGATCGAGCATCATGACGAACAAGACTCTCTGATCATTCGAGATCTTGGTAGTACCAATGGCACATTTGTCAATCGTGAGCGGCTAGTAAAGCCGCGGTATCTACGCCATCAGGATGTCATTCGTATAGGCGAACATGTTATCAATGTAGTAAAAAATCAAGTTAGCAGCAATGTTCGTGCTGGATCAGTTACACGACAACTCACGCGAGATGTAGTTCTCGAATCGATTGACCAACATGCTGTCTTGATCTATGAAATTTCTAGAAAGCTCAACAATGTGTTGAATATTGATTCCGCTCTCAAAGAAGTATCTAACATGATGAGACAGGCTTTGGGGGCTGATCGGTGCGTTGTGATGCTGGTAGATCAATTTGAAAAGCTTTCGCAAATGGGCTTTCCCAATTCAATCGCCGATTTGGTGATTAAGCAAAGATCTGCAATCATTATTCCCGATTTAGTTGAAGAGACAGATCTTTATGGCGAAAGCGCTTCATTAAATAGGGTTCGTTCAGTCTTGTGTGTGCCAGTGGTGAGTGGTGAAGAGATGCTGGGATTGATCTACATGTACAAGACTGATCCGTTCGAACGTCCATTTGATCAGCGAGACTTCCAATTGGCAGTTGCCATAAGCCATCAGGCTGCACTAACTATCCAGCGAATGTATCTCTTAGAGCGTTTTCAAGAGGAACAGCACACGCGAGAGCTGTTATTGCGATTTGTTTCTCCGGCTGAGGCCGACTTTATACTAAAAGAATATGTGCCATCAGGCCGTTTGCCAGATCTGGCAGAACATGTGTTGACGGTATTATTTGCGGATATCGCTGATTCGACTGGAATGGCTGAAAGGTTAGGTGCTAAGGATTTTGGTGCTGTTCTCACCCGTTATTATCAGGATATGACCGAGGTCGTCTTTGAGCATGGAGGCATGGTGGATAAGTTCCTGGGAGATGGAATTATGGCCATTTTTGGGATGGGCGGCAATAGGGTAGATGACCCGGAAGGCCGGGCTGTTACTGCTGGAATAGATATGCTAGACATGCTTGATAAAATCAACAATGAGATATGTGAGCCAATCAGAATAGGAATTGGAATTAATACAGGTCTGGTTGTCGCCGGGTATGTTGGCACCAAGCAACAAGTGGAGCTTACCGTGATGGGCGATTCAGTTAATGTCGCTGCTGGCTTGCAGCAAATGGCAAGGCCTAATCGGCTGTATATTGGCCCGGCAACTATGGCAGTCATAGCTGGTCGTTTCAAATCGCGACGCGTTGGAGCAATGGTGATGAAAGGTCGATTAGGCAAAATACAGGCGCACGAGATATTGCGTAACTAATAGAAAAACCGCTCGAGATAGCCGAGCGGTATGCTCTATCAAATATGGCGGATATATACGCGGTGATTTTTATAAGGCTTCCCGCCTATATTCACCAGGTCATTTCGCATTTGCACTGCAGTTTCTGCTACCTGTGTCAAGTCTGCGTGAAGGAAATCGTAATCGCGGATGGTCTTTTCCATTTCAGAATAGAGCAGGGCATTGCCCCCGCGACCTTGAAATTCTGGCAGGATGCCCGCTCCGTTTAGCGCTATCCATTTCGTGCGCCGCATCTCGAGTAGCAAATCTATTAGACCAAAAGGTAGTAGCCGTCCTTTGGCGCGTTGCAAGGCTGCTGACAAATCTGGGAAGCCGAATAGAAACCCTACTGCTTCTTCATCATGGGTGATGATCTTAATCAGGCGCGGATCAGCAATAGTTAATAGATTTTCGAGCAAGAACGCGATCTCTCGATCGGTGAGGGGATAATACTCCCAATTGTTAATGAAAGATTTATTGTATGCTTGACCAATTCGATCTGCCCAAGCTCTCAAATCGCGTTTAGTGCGAAAACGACTAACTTTGAGTGTGCCTCGTTGCTGGACGCGATCGGCGATCCTATGGATGCGCTCGGGCAGGCGAAAAATCTTTGCATCAAGATGGCATGAGATAAAATCCACTTCTTTATGAAATCCATTCGCTTCTATGAGATCTATGTAGTATGCGTGGTTGTAATTCATCATCGTCATCATCTGACGATGTTCGTAGCCTTCGATTAATAGACCATAACCGTCGAGTACCCCAAAACCCTTCGGGCCAATAATGGTGTCGAGCTTGCGTTGGTGCGCCCACTCGAAAACCCTATCAAGCAATGCGCTTGCAGCCATTGGATCGTTCTCGCAGTCAAACAAGTAAAACTGTGCTTGGCGAGTACCGTGATATTCATTAAAACGCCGGTTCTCCAGAGCAGCGACACGGCCTACAATGCGCCCATCTCGAAAAGCTAAGAAAAAATCGGCATCTGAATGCTCGTAAAATGGATGTTTCTTCCGGTTGAGCTGGGTTTCCGCGTCAATAAAAAGTGGCGGAACCCATTGCTGGTTCCCAGCATATAAACGATAAGGAAAATGTACAAACTCTCGAACTTGGGTTTTATTATTGGTGTCAATTTTTTCGATTGTGTACATTTTGCCCTCTCCAGTTCAACCTAAACGATCGCTGGCTTGGTCTAATGCCAACACTTCGTCAACTCTTAATCTCCAACCCAAGGCTCCAATGTTTTCCTGGGTTTGCTGGTGGTTCTTTACGCCTGGAATTGGGATGGCGCCTTTGCAAATGACCCAATTTAGTGCTACCTGGCTTAGGGTTTTACCATCATGAGCGCGACCAATCTCGCGCATTAGGCGCAGCAAGGGTTCTGCTTGGGATAGTAATTTGGCAGAGTAGATACGCCCTCTAATACCCGACAGGGGTTTTTGAGGGCTATACTTGCCAGTTAACGCCCCTTGAGCCAGGGGGCTGTAGGCAATGCAAGATACCCCTAATTCATGGCATAACTTTAATAAGCCGTTCTTTTCGATTTTTCGGTTGAGCAAGCTGTAGTTAACCTGATTGGAAGCCAGCAGCACGTTCCTTTTTACCAAAACCGTATGAGCCCGGCGCATTTGGCTCGAATTGTAATTAGATACACCAACCGTCCGCGCAAGGCCGTCCTCAACCGTATCTGCCAAGGCTGATGCCCATGTTTCTATGGAAACGGGGGGATATGGATAATGAATTTGGTAGAGATCGATACTATCTATTTGCAGCCGTTTTAAGCTGCCCTCGATAGCGAACTTCAAGCTCTTGCTCCAGATTCGCCAAGGATACGGATAGAATTTTGTGGCAATGATTAGATTTACGTCTTCACTTGAGGACATTTCGCGAATAAACTGGCCTAATATTCTTTCAGAATGGCCTTGACCATATATCTCTGCGGTATCAAAAAAATTAATACCAGCATTCAGGCTTGTCTCAAATGCGGTCCTTACTTCTGGTTCAGAATAGTTGCGCCCATATCCCCAATAAATTCGATCTCCCCATGCCCATGTTCCTATCCCCATCGGAGAGATCATAATGTCTGTTTTTCCTAATGCAATTCGATCTTGACTATCAATCACTATGAGAAGTCCTTGCCAGTGCCAATGATTTTTGAGAACTAGAAAGATAAACCTTGTATTCCAATTGGTCCAGGATGTGCCGTGCAACTCGAAGCCCTCCTAGGGCAGTGGCAGCAGTGGATTGCCCGGGGAAGATGCTATCACCAACCATCCACATGTATTTCCCTATCTTCGGGCTAAGGGTACGCAGCAGGTGGGTTTGGGGAAACCCACCTACCCAACCATCGATACGGCGGGTAAAGCGTTGAAATGTAATTGGTGTGCCAGGTAGAATCAATTTAGCAGCCCGGCGGAAGCCCGGAAGAGCTCTCTCGGCGTTAGACATAACTTTATCGGCGTATTCATTTTTCCTGGATTCGTATTGTGCCTTATCCTCATGGTAAATCTGCCACCATGGGGTTAAATTAGTATGGGTGCTTATGGTCACCGCTCGGTGACCTGAAGGCGCCCGCTCGTGATCCCAGCTTGGATTTATTGAAATAAATATGGAATTACCTTCTGCGTGCTTTGTATTAGTGACAACTTGATGGTGCAGCGGGTATTCTTCGGGGATTACAGAACTTTCTATACCAACGTACATTATAAATGCCCCCCAGCCATCTTGGGGAACTGTTGACGCGTTTTTTATCCTGCTCGGAGCATTATCTCCTAATAAATTTCGTAAATTTGCAGGGGGTAAATTTGCTATGACAATGTCGGCAGGGAATATACTACCCCTTTTTGTCTCCACATGTTTGGGAGTCCCTTTTTGTAATGCAACCCGTGTGGCTTCTTGGCGAAACATTACCTGCCCGCCGTGCTGTTGGATGATTCTCACCAGGGATTGGGCGATACTGCCCATGCCGCCTTCAAGGTGAACTACTCCACGCCTAGACAAATCCAATGCAGATGCACCATATAGTGCATTCACTCTGTCGCTCGTCGCCTGAGCAGATATCAATAATTGAGCATCAGTAAATAGGCGTAGGACATCAGGCGTATTTTTAAGATGTGCTGCAACTGGTCTGACTGCGTCAGATAATAGTTGCGATGTGATGGTTTTATTTGGCAAGTTTATCAGCCAGGATGAGGCGAGCTGAGTCAGGCCGGCAAGTTCACGATAAGATTGGGGAGGCCAAGGGGGGAGACGCATTGCGAGATCCCACATCGCATCCGCAGTGCGTTCTTGCCATCGCCAAAATCTAATTCCCTGGTCTCCGAATAGCCTTTCACGCTCGCTCCAACGGCGCTCATCATTCCAAAGCGTGATCTTCTGATCGTCGGGGAGATGCACCATCATGGCGGCTTGCGCAAGATGAGCCTGCCATTCTTTGATCCCGGTTGCTCTTGCGACAAGATCCATTGGGCCGCCAGGATAGAATCCCCCGGCTAATGTTGCTCCAGCATCAAAACGATAGCCTTGATGATAATATGTTGCTGCGCAGCCTCCGGGGTAAACCTGAGCCTCCAAGACAGTCACGTCCATACCTTCGCGAGCGAGAACCGCGGCTGTAGTCAAGCCCCCAATCCCCGCACCAATTACTACAACCCGTGGCGTAGCGCTATTCATTATCACCAACAATCTCAATTGGAAAAATTGATTATGATTTCAATATGCGCCGTGTCTTCCAGGCGCGATAAGCGAACAGTAGAGGCAAGCTCGTTGCCATTCCCCAGCCTATCAACCCCCAATAGAGATCCTCTTTGAATGAATAACTAATTTCATCGATGATCTCCGTGTGTTTCTCGTCAATTGGGATATATGTGTGACGATGGGACCATTCCTTAAAAGGCCCACGGATTTGCCGGTCAGTAAACCCGGTGGGGGATATATCTTCAATGCTTGCCAGCCAGCGAATCGGCAGGAAGCCCAACCAAAGCGTGAACTCCATCTCGCTATTTTCACCTAAATTTTCCGGTGCTTTGTGCATCTGAACAATAACTGGCGGAGGTGTGATGGATGCCATACTCGATGAATGAGAATGAAAATCAGCGACTGCCTGTTTGTTAGCTTTGACAGTGAATGTGTGCCGATAGCGTCTCATTTGATCAACAAATCCCGTAAGGCTGATTCAGCATCCGGAAACTTAAAGGAAAAACCCAGATCCAATAAGCGCTTGGGAATTTGCTTCTGACTACCCAGTAGCAAGCCAGCTTTCTCGCCGATTGTGAGCGACATCGCAAATCCTGGTACAGGGAAAAACGAAGGCCGTTTTAGGACACGCCCCAAAGTGCGTGAGAAATCCGCATTGGTAATTGTTTGTGGTGCGCATAAATTGAATGCTCCGCTTGCCTCGGGATTCTCAATGAGAAAGCGGATAGCGCGCGCCTCATCAGCAATATGAATCCAGGAAAACCACTGCTTTCCTGAGCCAATAGGACCGCCTACGAATAACTTAGACTGCAAGAGCATAAAGGGAAAAGCTCCACCTTCGGTGCTGAGTGCAACACCCCCGGTGCGGATGATTGCTCTGCGTACTTCCATGCTCTCGATTTCCGCCGTGCTGGCTTCCCACTCCTTGCAAACCTGAGCCAAAAAATCATCAGCGGATGATGAGCTTTCAAGTAGTTCCTCATCACCTCGGTTGCCATAGTAGCCAACCGCGGAAGCCTGAATCACCACTTTGGGCTTCTGCTTGGCTTGCTGAACAGCTTGGATGATCGCTCTACCAGCATTTACGCGGCTCTCCAGGATTGTGCGCTTGCGAGCCGGTGACCAACGGTCTAGTATCAAAGATTTCATTGAATCACCTGCAATCGATTCGCCAGCCAGGTTGACAATGGCTTCAGCTCCTTCAACA
>DATCYX010000257.1:0-19256 GCA_036526235.1 Anaerolineales bacterium
CGAAATTAATCGCCCCGGCAGCCGCCGCATATTTCAAGTCATCGATCTCGCCAAGTGCAAGAACGAAAGCGAATACACGGTTCTTGTTGTAGAGCAGAATATCGCGCGCCATGCCGCCTTTCAGGCCGCCAAAGGTCAATGCCGACCTGGTAGCAAAACCTAACGCATAGATCGCACTGATGGTGTCGGTGCCAAATGGAACGGTATAGGTATCATATCCCAGCTCGACACCCTCTTCGTTCAATTGGTGAATCACGCTCCGACCATTAACATTGCCAGAAAGGAAGCACAAAATATTGCGGCGCTGAAGCTCTCGAACGATCTTGACCGCCACCTCGTTCGATTTCGCACACCCAACAATGGCGGCAAATCCGGGCATGCGTCCATCAACTAACTGAATACCCCAAGATCGCAGCTGTATATCGTCGATGGGACCGTTGAGGTGCCCATCCATTCCATTACCCCCACCATTAGCACCAGCATCCGGGCTGGTGAAGGCAGTCCCACCAGCCAGTTGGAAGCCAGGCATGGCTTCAGGCTGAAGGTTATAAACAAAACGCACAGCTTCGATCGTTTCGGCTGCCAGCAGCGTCGCCATACCACTGTCAAGTGTTTCACCCAGATAAGGTGTCCAGTGCTTGACTGACGGCGTGGGATGCAATAGGTTACGCGCGTGATCGAGAACAGGCTTAAGATCGCCCAGATTCTCTACAGCCACCCCGGTCATCCCTAAGGTCAAAGGGAGAAAATAAGCTGTATTTGGGAAAGAAACTGGTGTCTCAATTCCTTTCTCACGAATAGCCTTTTGGAGCATTAACTCCGCTTCAGAAACTAACGCATTCGCACCACGGATTGCGCGGGTTGCAATGTATCGTGACATTTTTCCTCCGAGTCGCTATCGTATTGTGGACATTTTTCTCATATTCAGTGAAGCCGCACAATACAGGCTGTTTCTCAATCGGCCGCAACACCATAGATTGCTGCGCGGCGTTCGGAGAGTGGCAAGTTCTCTACCTCCAGCATTCGCCAGTCTCCACTACGCCCAAAGTTATCCGGATTGTATTCGGGCAACCCAAGCGCAGCTCGCTTCTTGTCGATATGCTCAAGTGTGCGGCGGATCATTTCATCCGCTTCCTGGATAAATTCAAGCTTGCCGCCGTAAATCTTCTCCCAGCCTTCGCTGATGTATCGCAAGATAATATCGCTATCTGACATACGGTCAGGCATTCCGCTCACTGGGGACGAACCACCGAATATCACATAACCTCCAGATGCAACAACGTAGGTGGCGATAGAGAGCGCTTTCTCACTCATCCACTCCGGCGCTAGACCAACTGCAGGTATCTGATCAATATCATCACCTAGACCGCCCTCTTCAACCATCTGAGTAAGGACGGTCAAAATGCGGGTGTTATCCACGCAAGATCCCATGTGCAATACAGGTGGAATACCTATGGCTTCACATACCTCTTTCAAGCCTGGCCCAACTTTATCCAAACCAGCCTCGCCTAGGAGCAGGCCCAGCTTGGCTGCGGCAATCGCCCCACATCCCGTCTCAACAACCAAGACATCTTGTTTGAGCAGCTCTTGGGTAACATAGGTGTGCATGTAATCCTGTTTGCTGCGCGGGTTATTGCAGCCGACAATAGCTGCAACGCCTCGAATGCGCCCCGCCATGATGGCATCATTCAACGGGCGGAAGGAAGCCCGATATGAACCACCTAACATGTAGTTTATGTACTCGTGCGAGAAGCCCGGGATCAAATCTTCACGGACCTGCGGAATACGAGTGTTGCCGCGTTTCTTGTAATTATCGATGGCGGTCTTCAATATCTGCTTTGCGATCGTCAAAGCTTTATGCTCGTTGAACTCGATGTGAACAGAGCCTTTAATTTTCACCTTCGGAGAAGTAGTGATAACCATTGTATGGAAATTGCTGGCCAATTCCACCAATGCCTGCATAATGCACTGCACATCCACAACCATGGCTTCTACCGCACCAGTCAATATCGCCAATTCTTGATGCAAGAAGTTCCCTGCCGCCGGGATACCTTGGCGCATCAAGATTTCATTGGCTGTACAGCAAATACCCGAGACGTTGACGCCATTCGTCCCAGCAGCTTTTGCGTACTCAATGATCTCAGGGTCCTGGGTCGCTGCCACAATCATCTGGCTCAGGGTTGGCTCATGACCATGCACAACAACATTGACCATATCATCTTTCAATACACCCAAGTTCGCCTGGCCTAAGATCGGGGCAGGAGTACCGAATAAAATATCTGATACATCTGTTGCAATCAACGAACCGCCCCAGCCATCCGCAAGGCCGGTGCGAATAGCATGCTGTAGGATGTGTTCTGGATCCTGATCATCGCCAATGTGGGTACGGTGTAAAGCCTCCACAACCTCGCGATCAATACCGCGCGGTATAACCCCCTGCTCTTCCCATAGCTTCTGGCGCTTCTTTGGTGCGCGGATGACAGGAGAAATACTTCCCTTTTGCTGGCCGAATTGGGCAATATAGAGATCCGCTAGGTCGTTGGCTATCTCCTGCGGTGAGCGCTTCTCAATCGGGATGCCGTATTCTGCAGCTACGGTACGCAGTTTGGCTATATCACGCAGCACATAACCTTCTGCTTCACCATTCGCTACCGCCTTGAGTGTAAATGCCATATCGCGCCCGTGATCAGAATGCGCTGCAGATCCTGCAGCAATAGCACGGATAAGATTGCGCGCTTGAATAGTGTCAATGGTAGCCCCACAAACACCTGTCTGTCCATCTTTCGTCAACCGACATGGACCCATACCACATAATTTACAACACATACCCGCCGCACCGATGTTGCAAGGTACCATGTCATCAGCGCGGGTGAACGCAGTGCTCAGACCGAGTTCATCCGCATGAATGAGCATCTCTTGCGCAGCAGGATCTGAACTTTGTTCTTTGTATGACCGCCTAGCTCTCGCCATTTTTACTCCTCCTCTAAATTCTTCGCTTGAATTGGGCCCATGCCCGGGCAAGGCCAAAGAGGCCGACCAGAATAACCAACATTCTGCGCAAAACTTACCACCTGTTGGGTGTTCTCATAAACCGTTGTATGTCGGAAGAAGGAACGATCCCCTTTTTCCACATACACGGCTGCCCCAGCTTCCACGGGAACCGGTAAATCTCCAAGATACCCTGCTTCACTTAACTTGGAGCGCAAAGCTTCTGGTGCTATCTTGGCTGGGTCATATGCAATTTCGACTACTCGAAATCCACTACTTGCGTAAACATCTTCAACACCTGGCATTTCAAGCATCAGGCGCCTTACTTCGAGCACGTGGTGGTCGCCATACATGGTTTGCAGCTCGAGTGTCAAAGTTTCCATGATTCTCCTTCCTTATCTCTTTTTTGATTTCGTTGATGAAATAATTACTTCCATACAAAAATGTGCCTGGATTCACACCTATAGCAATTGCTACAGGTGAAATTCAGGCTGGCTCGATTGTTTACCTGCCATAAAAACTGCTCCAATGGGGATGGATGTATGAATTACGCAATCCACTATAGCAAAAATGATCTAGACAGACAAGTGACATTTATTACTATATTTATTAGTAAAGTTGTCTGGATATTGATCATTTCGTCTCTTTTTTATTCTATTTGCCTTAGAAGTTACGCAGTTTGGATAGGTGGCAGGGGGGGGTTGGGCGGTCGATGCTCGCCCAAACCCCCTCCTTTCCTCTTCAACTGCGTAAGTCCTATGCCTATTATTTCCCAACCTTTTCTGCTGAAGCTCGGTTAACCCTTTGAGAATGACACTGAGAGGCGAAAAATTTTTCGGTATGGCTATAAAAAAGGGGGTGGTCATGTTACACTATTCATGTCTTTGAATTGCCTCCACCCACCGATAGAAACCAGTTTCTGTGCCATGGGGAAGGCTATTTAATCCTGAAATTGAGATTACAGGAGGAACGATGTCGAAAGTTCGCTGGGGATTACTATCGACTGCCAATATCAATCGACGCTTGATCCCTGCCATCCGAGCCTCACAGCGAGGTGAGCTAGTAGCTGTTGCCAGCCGTTCGAAGAACACTGCAGCAGCCTACGCTACACGGTGGGACATTCCTCACGCATTTGGAAGCTATGAAGGCATGCTCAACTCCGGCATGGTCGATGCGGTCTATATCAGCTTACCAAACCATTTGCATGCCGAGTGGAGCATCCGCGCAATGCAAGCTGGAGTACATGTGCTCTGCGAGAAGCCTTTTGCCATCTCATTGGAGGAGGTGGATGCCATGATCGCCGCCAGCCATCAATATGGACGGGCGCTGGCTGAAGCTTTCATGTACCGCCACCATCCGCAGACAAAGATTGCCGGTGAATGGGCGCACAGCGGGCGGCTGGGAAAGATTTGTCTGGTGCGCAGCATTTTTAACTTCCCCCTGCAAAATAGAGGGAACGTGCGGCTGGTGCCAGAGTACGGAGGTGGATGCCTGTGGGATGTAGGAGTTTATCCGCTGAGTTTCTCCCAATATATACTCGGGCGTCTTCCAGAGTGGGTAATAGGGGCACAATGGATAGGTGCAAGTGGTGTAGACGAAACCTTTGCTGGTCAGATGCATTATTCTGGTGACCAAATGGCTCAAATCGCATCGTCTTTTCGTTCCCCTCAATATACGTACGCTGAAATCATCGGCACTGAGGGTCAATTGATACTAAATCGACCCTTTATCGGTCTTGGAGATCCAGAAAGGCAGTTAATGTTTTATCCAGTAAAAGGCGAAGCCCAAGAAATCCCTGTCCCAGAACAGGAATTATATGTCGGCGAAGTAGAGGATATGCACGCTGCCATCTTGGATAATCAACCATGTTATATTAAACTTGAGGAATCACGCAGCCACGTTCAGACTGCCTTGGCTCTCTATGAGGCTGCTCAAAAAGGAAAAAGTGTTTCAGTATAACAACTCTGCGTTGATGCCTGTGTGTTGGTGATATAAATTATCCGCCATCATTTTGCGCAATCGACTAGCATACCAGGTGATATTTACATGAACATTTTAATACCCGATGGAAACATCTCCCTGGAGGTTCGCGACCTAAAAGTATGGTATGGGACCACACCCGCATTAAAAGATCTTGACCTTCAAATACCTAGCCGAAAAATTACTGCTATTATCGGACCATCTGGCTGCGGTAAGAGCACTTTTATCCGCTGCTTCAACCGGATGAATGACTTGATTCCAGGCGCCCGGGTGGGTGGGGATGTACTCTACCATGGTAAAAATATTTATTCACCCGATATTGACCCTGTCGAAGTACGTCGGAGTATTGGAATGGTATTCCAAAAACCCAATCCTTTCCCCAAATCAATCTATGATAATATCGCCTATGGTCCACGGATCAGTGGTTACAAGGGAAATATGGATGATTTGGTGGAAAAAGCCTTACGCAACGCAGCGCTCTGGGAAGAAGTAAAAGACAAACTCAAGACATCTGGCCTGGCTCTCTCGGGCGGTCAGCAACAGCGTCTTTGCATCGCCCGGGCAATTGCTGTCGAGCCTGAGGTTATTTTGATGGATGAACCGGCATCGGCTTTAGATCCAATTGCCACTTTAAAGATAGAGGAGTTGATGCAGCAACTCAAAGAGAATTATACGATTGTGATTGTCACCCACAATATGCAGCAAGCCGCCCGCTCTTCGGACTATACCGCCATGATGATGCTCACTGAAGATATGAAATCGGGGACGGTGATTGAGTTTGGGCGGACGACTGATATATTCACCCATCCTAAAGACAATCGTACAGAAGATTATGTAACTGGGCGGTTTGGATAGGAGAGAGAATCCAGATAAACGGGGTAGAACATGATCAGAGAACTGTTAGATAGAAAACTTCAGCACCTTCTGGACGAGCTTCTGGTCCTCGATGGCATGGTCGAACAGGCTATCATAGAGTCTGTCGATGCATTGAAACAACAAGACCTGGCTCTAGCCAGAAAAGTATACGATGGCGACATCAAGGTAAACGCAAAACGTTTTGAAATTGAGAATGAGTGCATGATTACCATCGCCACGCAACAGCCCATTATGGCTGGTGATCTCCGTTTGCTGGCTTCAATTCTGGAGGTCGTCGGAGAGCTCGAACGTATGGGCGATTATGCAAAAGGCATTGCTAAAATCTGTTTGATGGTGGGCAATGAGCCCCATGTAAAACCGCTCATCGATATCCCGCGCATGGCCGAAATCGCGGTCAGCATGCTGCATCGTGCTGTGGGTGCGTTTATCAATAAGGACACAGAGACCGCCAAGCTCATTCCACAAGAGGATGATATGGTTGATGGTCTCTACAACCAGATCTATCGAGAACTGGTAGCCATTATGTTGACCAACCCAACCACCATAGACCGCGCTAATTACCTGATGTGGGCCGCGCACAACCTGGAGCGAGTAGCAGACCGCGTGACCAATGTGTGCGAACGTACTATCTACGTAACCACAGGCGAACTCAAAGAAATCGATGTGTCTGACGACGAGAGTAAAGTATAAGCTTTGAGCAAGAAGACGGTCCTCTTTTTATGCACAGGTAATTCCTGTCGCTCCCAAATGGCTGAGGCAATCGTCAATGCTCGCCTGGGCGAACGCTGGCATGCTTATAGCGCCGGCACCGAACCAACGGGATATGTACACCCTAAAGCCCTGGCTACCTTGGCTGAGATCGGAATTAATCACCAAGGGCACTCAAAAAGCCTAGATACTTTCCGCAACACGAGGTTCGATCTGGTAGTAACCGTTTGTGATTCAGCCGCAGAAGAATGCCCGTACTGGCCTGGATCAGGTCGAACCGTCCACCTTGGCTTCCCTGATCCAGCAAAGGTTAGTGGAGACGATGAACAGGTCATGGCTGTCTTTCGCGCTGTACGTGATCAGATCGCTGAAAAGATGACCGAGTTGTTTGGACAATCTGTTCCATCAAACTTACAGCCATATATCCCAGTTCAATAATTTAAGCCGAGGCAAAAGAAACCCACAATAATATCCATTCACACCCTGATTCGATAAAAGCAAAGCCAGGACAACGCATTTTCGATAGGATATACGCGGATTCTGGCTTTTATTATCCGAGTTGTGACAAAATAAGGAAATTTATCATTTGCCCGAATTCAATTAAATTATTAAACTTATAGGAACAATCCACGTATATAGGACATAGACAGGAGCAAATTTTCAATGAAAATTATCGCCTATATCGCCGCAGCCATATTAATCTTTTTTGGAGTTCTTTTTATCTGGGGGGCATTTAGCCCAGATGGTTCTGTCGGCTGGATACCCGTTGGGCTGATCAGTGTAGGAATTGGCTTTGGCCTGATCTGGTTCGCCAGCCGGAAAAAACCTCAGGTCGAGGCAAGCTCGCAAAATGTCACCCTCAAGATCGATCTGCCAGGTGATGTCAACCTAGAAACGCTTAAGTGCCAATCCTGCGGCGGTACACTCACGATGGATAATATTGAAATGGTAGCCGGTGCTCCAGTTGTAAATTGCCCTTATTGCAAGACTACCTATCAGCTAACCGAGGAGCCGAAGTGGTAACATGAAGAAAAAAATATTTCCTTTCCTTCTTCTATGCCTGTTTGCCCTTTTACCGGGCAGCGCCTTGGCACAAACCTACTACTTCAGCATGGACCAAGAGACCGTCCATGTTTTCTGGAATGAAGACGGGACAACCTCGATAGATTATGTATTCGTCTTCACCAATGATAATTCTGCATCACCCATTGATTTCGTTGATGTTGGTTTACCTAACTCAAATTTTGATAAAAGCACAATCTTCGCCGATGTGAATGGCAAAGAATTGACCAACATCTCCGCCAGCGATTACCAGGGTGGAGGGGATAGCGGCGTAGCAGTCGCCTTAGGCAGCTACGCAATTAGACCGGGACAGACTGGGCAAGTGCATGTCTTTGTGGGTACTATCCGCCGTATGCTCAGACCAGACAGCGATGACAAGGAATACGCGAGTGGCGTGTTCTCACCAACCTGGTTTGGGCGTCAATATGTCTATGGTTCGACAAATTTAACCGTCACCTACCACTTTCCGCCCGGCGTGAAACCCGAAGAACCGCGCTGGCATAACTCACCTAGCGGGTGGTCTTCAGAGCCAATCACAGGCATAGACAATGAAGGGCGAATTTATTACACCTGGACGAACCCCAATGCCAATGGCTATACGCAGTATCTTTTTGGAGCTTCTTTCCCGAAACAATACGTTCCTGACTCAGCTATCGTTAAACCCAATATTTTCGATCTACTCGGAATCTCCGTGGATGACCTCCTAGGACTGTTTTTCTGTTTGGGTTTTATCGGAATATTCGGTTTCAGCATCGTCGCTTCCATCCGCAGCGTTTCCAGGCGAAAGCTGCAATATCTGCCCCCTAAAATCGCCATCGAAGGCCATGGCATCAAGCGCGGATTGACAGCCATTGAAGCCGCAATCCTCATGGAGCAGCCCCTGGACAAAATCCTAACCATGATCTTGTTCGCAGTGATTAAAAAAGGCGCCGCTTCTGTGACCGTACGCGATCCTTTGAAACTCGATATCGTTAGCCCCCTCCCGGAGGATTTGCACGGCTATGAAACAAAATTTCTCGAGGCGTTCTCAAAAAGCCCATCCGCGCGCCGCTCAGACTTACAAAATATGATGGTCGATTTAGTTAAAACTGTCTCAACCAAAATGAAGGGGTTTAGCCGAAAAGAAACCCTGGCTTACTACCGCGACATTGTCCAGCGCGCCTGGGGGCAGGTAGAAACCGCCGACACACCTGAAGTAAAGAGTCAGAAATTTGATGAGGTCATGGAATGGACCATGCTGGATCGAGATTACGACGACCGCACGCGGCGGGTTTTCACCGGTCCAGTATTCGTTCCGATCTGGTGGGGCCGGTACGATCCCACGTATACACGCGGTCCAATTAGTGCGCCCACTCCCACTCCCGGAGGTGGCGGAATTTCGCTGCCCCATCTACCCGGCTCGGATTTCGCCGCTTCGATCGTTAATGGTGTGCAAAATTTCTCTGGCAACGTGATCGGCAACGTGACCGATTTTACCAGTAAGGTAACGAACAAGACCAATCCCGCACCAGTTTCCACCAGCAGCGGTCGGAGCTTCACCGGCGGAGGTGGCGGGGGTGGCTGCGCTTGTGCCTGTGCCTGCGCCGGTTGTGCCTGCGCCTGCGCGGGTGGTGGGAGATAGCCTGAAATTAGAGAACATAAGATAATCCAGGTTTATGAAGTGCAATCAAATGGTGCGTATGACGGAAATCCGATCTAAAATCAAGTCGTTAGGTCAGATGTTTAATATTCAGACCCTAATGAACTCAAAACCGGCGCATAATCTCTCGCAACCAGGTCTTTATCATTTCACTCGCCAAAAGCGTTTCGAGCGCAGCCGCATCCACCTGCGAATTGACCCAGATAGCAGTGGTCTGTTGCTGGTCAATGCTAGCCGGGTGATGCATCTCAACCCCACCGCAACGTACATGGCACATTTGTACTTAGAAGATATTCCTGAAGCTCAGGCGTTACGCGCCATCACGAAGACCTATCATGTCTCTCTCGACCAGGCAAAAGCTGATTTCAGGCAAATCGCAACACAATTAGATGAACTAATCCGTCCGGATGGCGTCTGCCCAATCCACGAGTTGGAAATCGACATGATACCGCCATTCAGCGCTCGCCCTTCGGCGCCATATCGCATGGACCTTGCATTGACCTACCGTTGTAATAACGACTGTGCCCACTGCTATAACGCCCGATCGAGGTCTTATCCCGAGCTGACGACTGAACAGTGGAAACAAATCCTTGATCGCTTGTGGGAGCTAGGCATTCCGCATGTAGTCTTTACCGGGGGTGAGCCCACGTTGCGCAGCGATCTGCCAGAATTGGTCGCCCACGCCGAGCACAATGGGCAGATCACTGGTCTAAATACTAACGGGCGGCGACTAAAAGACCCGCACTTTCTAAAGTTATTAGTTGAAGCTGGCTTAGATCATGTCCAGATAACGCTTGAATCACATAACCCAAAAATTCATGACATAATGGTGCAAAAGAATGGCGCGTGGAATCAAACCGTCGCAGGACTACGCAACGCCCTCGATTCTCCGCTGTTCGTCATGACCAATACTACTATGCTCCAAGAGAACAGCCCAACCTTGGCGGAGACGCTCGATTTTCTTGGTGAGCTGGGCGTCCCTACCATTGGGCTCAATGCATTGATCTATTCGGGTCATGGCCTCACGGTGGGAACCGGATTGAGAGAAAGAGATTTGCAACCGCTCCTCGAACTGGCACGCCAGCGCACCGAACAATATGCCCAACGCTTGATCTGGTACACACCCACCCAATATTGCAATTTCGACCCGATGCAGCTTGAACTGGGCGTCAAAGGGTGCACTGCAGCGCTCTACAACATGTGCGTCGAGCCAGATGGCGCGGTATTGCCTTGCCAATCTTATTATCAGTCCCTGGGTAATTTACTGATTGATCCGTGGGACAAGATTTGGTCTCATGATTTAGCGGTGTCATTGCGCGAGCGCCGCAGCATCCCGTCAAAATGCAATGACTGCGCCCTTCTTGCTGAGTGCGGAGGCGGTTGCCCGCTTATGTTCAACCTGAATAATTGAGGAAAAAATCCATGACATCCTTATTCGCCCCAATTCGCCGCCTGTTCGACCCGATCAAACCGATACCCCAAGGTATTTACCATTACCAATCACCGCTCGAAGACCCGCGGAATTATCGCCTACACTTGCGCATCGAAGAAGATGGCAGCGGCATTATGATCGTTAACGCCTCCACCGTGTTGCACCTCAACCAAACTGCGGCTGAATACGCTTACTATTTCGTCAAGAACACGCCCGCCGAGAAAGTTACCCAACTGGTCTCACAGCGTTACAGTGTTGATCCTGCGCAAGCTGCTAAAGACTACCACAACCTCACCGAACGGATCCTGACCCTGATAGAGGTACCTGACCTCGACCCGGTCACATTCCTGGATTTCGAGCGGAAGACACCCTACGCACGCACGATTTTGGCTCCCTACCGGCTGGACTGCGCCCTTACATACCGCCTACCAAAGGGCGCTGACCCCGAGGCTGCTCCTAAAAAGCGCGTAGATCGAGAACTGAACACGCAGGAATGGATTTCAGTCCTGGATAAAGCCTGGCATGCGGGCATTCCACATATCGTATTTACTGGCGGTGAGCCCACTTTGCGAGAAGACACTCTGACATTGATTGCCCATGCGGAGCATAATGGGCAGGTTAGCGGCTTGCTATCCGATGGTCTGCGCCTTGTTGAAGAGGCTTACTTGGTCGATCTGCTCCAGACTGGTTTAGACCACCTGATGATGGTCCTGGAACCCGAGAATGATCTTTCCTGGCAAGCTTTGGGGAAGGTTCTCGCGGCCGATCTCTTTACAGCAATCCACCTGACCCTCACACCCCAAAATGCCGCATCTCTTCCTGGATACATAAAGAAGCTTGCCGAGATGGGCACCCCTGCAATCTCCCTCACTTCTCAAGATCCAAGCCTGGGAGAGACGCTTCAAGCGTTGCGGGATCACGCTGCCGATTTGCAAATGTCGCTTGTATGGGATTTACCAGTGCCTTACTCAAGCCAGAATCCAATTGCTATGGAGCTGGTTGAAGAGAAACTGGTGGATGGCGCTGGACGCGCTTGGCTTTACGTTGAGCCTGATGGCGATGTGCTCCCCGCTCAAGGCCTCAACCAGATCCTGGGCAACATGCTAAAAGATCCCTTTGAGAAGATATGGAATCGCTAAGGCACAGCAAAGCGCAGATAATGCGCTGCAATTCCAAAAGCCACTGCCGCGTTATAGGAACGCTTTAAACCTATCATCGGGAGATACATCACCCGCTCACAAAGCTCCAAGATCCCAGGGTCCACTCCCGCAATTTCGTTCCCCACTACCAGCACAATCGAGGTGTCTGCTGGAATGTCTTGCAGCTCAAGCATCGATTCCGCACCTGGATTATGTTCGAGAGCCCAGAGGCGCATGCCCTTCCCTTTAAGCTCGCCGGCTGTGCGTACGCCATCTCGATAGGATAACCAGGGTACGCTTACTTCTGCACCCAGCGAAGTCTTCGTTACCTTAGGATTATCCGGCGTCGGGGTCAATCCACACAGATGCATATACCGGATGCCAACCCCATCTGCCGTGCGGAACATTGAGCCGACATTCCATGCACTGCGGATATTATCCAGCATCGCCTCAATTTTTATGTTGTGGTAAGTTTTTAATTCCCCACCAGATTCGGGCGCGACTATTTTTTCCAGCACGATGCGCGTCGATGCCCCACATGCAGGACAGCGCTTCCCATGTTGATCGCTTAGGAGCAGGGGAAAGCGCATCCCGCATTCAGCTCGAACACACTTACGCACCTGAATTCCATGGGTATCCATAGGCACATTCCATTATAATCACTTTATATGTCTGCAAATGAAACACCAATAAATTGGCACCTGCGTTTTGCACAGCAGGCACGCTGGACAGAGGATGTCCGCCGTTTCCTGTTCACACGGGCGGCTATCGATAGTGCTCGTCGTGTACTGGACGTGGGCTGCGGCACAGGTGTGCTTTTGGATGAGTTGGAAGGGAACTTCGATACGGCATTATATGGCATTGATATCGCATCAAACTACATCAAGATGGCTATGCGCAATACGCAAAGATCATTTTTTACTCAAAGCGATGCTCACGCGCTTCCCTACCCATCTCAATCATTTGATCTGGCATACTGCCATTTTTTGCTTTTATGGGTCAGTGAACCCTGGAAAGTAGTTCAAGAGATGGCCCGTGTAGTACGACCTGGCGGCGCAGTGCTAGCCTTAGCCGAGCCAGACTATGGCGGGCGCATCGATTACCCATCCGAGTTGGAAGAACTGGGACAGGCACAACACGCTTCCTTAGCAATTCAGGGCGCTGATCCCCTTATGGGTCGCAAGCTGAGCGAGATTTTTCATCAAGCTGGCCTCACATCCATCGAGACTGGCGTGCTCGGTGGAAATTGGACTTCTTCGCCTTCGCTAGAAGAATGGCAAGACGAATGGCGCGTGGTCGAGCATGATTTACAACAAACCTCCGAACTTATTCCAAATCCGGAGGTCTTGAAAAAATTCGATTGGGCTGCCTGGCAGACTGGCAAGCGGGTATTATATGTGCCCACTTTTTATGCATTCGGCCTGGTGCCCTTGTGATCTAATCCTCCAAGGGGATGCCTACCTGTATCTCCCCATCGAGAACCAGCACCGGGTAAGCCGGGATATCCTCCACAGCCGGCAGAGAAAGCACCTTTCCAGTACGTATATCAAATCGAGCACCGTGGCGCGGGCAGGCGACCTCCCAGCCCTCAACATTACCGTCACCTAGCGGACCATCATCGTGAGAACACAGGTCTGCAATGGCATAAAACTGACCTGCTAGGTTAAACACCACGATTGGAAACTGATCAATCTCGACAAACAGACGCTCGCCCGGCGGGATATCATCCTCACTGGCAACTGCAACAAAATCACACTCTTCCGGCTTCAAATTTTTATAGTTGTACATCGAAGTCATATGCTTTTTGGGAAATTTTATTATTTATATTGGCTATGCGAAAATAATCAGAGAAAAGAAATCATTCGACCAAATCGTCACTGGCTTCGCCCAATCCATATACACCGGCCTTCAGCACCTTTAATGATAATAACGCGCATTTCAATCGTACCGGCCCCAACTCTATCCCCAGAAGATCCAAAATATCTTCCCTATTCATTTCTTTGATATCTTCGAGCGGTTTACCAACGATCGATTCAAGCAACAGATCTGCAGATGCTTGAGATATGGCGCACCCATGCCCATCAAAAGCGGCTTCCGTCACTGTTCCATTCCCATCCACGCGCACATCGATGCGAATGTGATCGCCACACAGAGGGTTTTCATCCTCAAATGATATGTCGTGTGGGTCTAGCAAGCCGCGAAATTGGGGGTTCTTATAGCGATCAATGATGAGTTCGCGGTAAAAATCGTCCATTTACACCCTGAAAATCGTTTTTACTTTATATAAGGACTCAGCCAACATATCCACTTCTTGGCGGGTGTTGTAGAGGTAGAAGCTGGCACGCGCAGTCGCTGGCAAATTGAATTTATTATGCAATGGCATAGCACAGTGATGACCTGCGCGCACAGCAATGCCATCCGTATCCAAAACCTGCGCGACATCGTGAGCATGTACTCCAGCCAGTGTAAATGCTGCCACACCTCCCCGGAATTGAGCAGCAGGACCGAACATGCTTACACCTGGGACCTCTTCCAATCGTTCCAGGGCATACTCAACAATTTCATGCTCATGCGCAGCGATGGCATCCATACCCACTTTCGAGAGATAATCCACGGCCGCTGCAAAGCCCACAGCCTCGGCGATAGCAGGTGTGCCTGCCTCAAATTTATGCGGCAACGAGTTGGGGACAAACGAGCGCAACTCGACGCGCTTTATCATATCGCCACCTCCTAGAAAAGGTGGCATAGCCTCTAAAAGCGCTTTCTTGCCATAAAGCGCACCAATTCCGCTTGGCCCGCACATCTTATGCGCTGAGAAGGCTAAGAAATCTGCATCAAGCTCCTGTACATCCACTGAAAAATGAGGCACCGATTGCGCCGCATCGATCAAGGTCACTGCACCGGCTTGATGGGCAAGTTGAACGATCTCTTCAGCCGGATTGATGGTCCCTAAAACATTAGACATGTGTGTAAAAGAGACCAACTTCGGCTCCAGCCTCAGTAACTCACGGTAGGATTCCAGATCGAGTAATCCGTCTGGGGTTACCGGGATAAACTCCAATCGCAGATTTTTTTCAGCGGCCAGAATTTGCCAGGGTACCAGGTTGGAGTGGTGCTCCATCTCGGTCAAGATAATCACATCGCCTGGGTTCATGTTGGCACGCCCCCAGCTCTGAGCAACTAAATTGATCGATTCGGTTGTATTACGCGTAAAGACAACCTGCCGAGCAGATGGCGCATGGATAAAATCGGCTACTTGCTGCCGGGCAGCCTCATAGGCTGCCGTAGATTCCTCTGCAAGTGTATGAATACCTCGATGGATATTAGCATTTGAACGCCGATAAAAATTATCCATGGCTTCGATCACCACCTGCGGTTTTTGGCTGGTGGCTGTCGAATCCAGGTATACCAGCGGGACACCAGGACGGACCTCCCTGGTCAAGATTGGGAAATCCTGGCGAATTCTCTGCACATTCAGCTTATTGTCGGTATGGATGGTCATGATCGTGCGATCCAAAAGATAAGATAGCGCTGAATACCTATCTGACCCGCACGCGCGGACGCCTCTTGCGCCGCGCAAGTCGGACATTACTAGAATTTTTCGGGCACCATAAAACGTGATCCGGTACCATCCACCCATCGGTCAGGTAAACATTTTCGCGAAATTGAACGGCTATCAACTTCGTGTCCACTTGGACGACAGTACCGACCAGCCAATCACGGACCCGAGTACCATTTTTGTCGTGATCACACAGCACCTCAACCTGATCGCCGACATTATATTTTTCTACTCCACTAGGAGTTGTTTTGAACTTTAACTCTGCCAACTCCGCCTCCTGATTTAATATTTCAAACACCAGAGGCAAGCTAATGATTTTATGCTCGCCATGTTGTTGCCATTACCCCTCCACTCGCCTGTGATGCTTTTTTATTCAATTAGTATTCATCTCATAATCAACGGAAACCCGATGATTACAGCACTCACTATTTAGAAGATGTCTATTAATATTCTATACTAATTTTTCCTGAATCGCGCTCTGGAAGCGCCCTCGAACACCCTCAAATGGAATGCGTTGCATGATTGGCTCAAAGAAACCCTCTACAATTAGCTTCTCGGCTTCGACTGTGGGTATACCACGGCTGCGTAGATAGAAGGTCTGCTCAGGGTCAATCTTGCCGACTGTAGCACCATGTGTGCAGCGCACATCGTCCGCCAATATCTCCAACCCGGGGATTGAATCGGCACGCGCTTTCGGGCTGAGTGTCAAATTCCGGTTTGCTTGATAGCCATCGGTCTTCTGTGCGCCCGGGGCTACATAGATCATCCCTTGCCACACTGACCTGCTGCGATCTTTCAGCGCACCCTTAAAGAGTAAATCGCTGGTTGTGTTGGGGGCGAGATGGTTCTGCTGAGTATCATGGTCGAGGTGTTGGATACCGTCTGTAAAGTAAAAACCAGACATCCGCCCAACAGCCCCTTGCCCAATCAAATCTAGATCGGAAAAATTCTTTGTCAGTTGAGTGCCAACTGCGCCGAAGATCCAATCCAGGTTGCCATCTCGGTCGACGCGGGCGCGTTCGTGGGTAAAATTCCAAACGTGCTCTCCCCAGGATTGTAATTCCACAAATCGCAAGTTTGCCCCTGCCCCCACATGGATCTCGACAATTCCAGCATGCATTGTTTGACCACTGGGCTCAGTTTGCGAGGCTGATTCGTGCACGTAAGTCAATGAGGCGCCGTCATCGACCAAAACAAGGATATGAGAAACATGGGCTAAGCCGCTACCAGGTCCCCAAAACAAACTCTGCAATGGCAAATCAACCTGTACTCCACGCGGCACATACAACAAAACACCTGACTGCGCAAAGGCAGCCGCTAGAGCCGCAAATTTTCCTTCTTCTGGACGTACAACTTGACCCAAAATTCTTCTTAATATTTCAGGATATTGCCGTTCGGCAGTCACCAAGTCGGTGAAAACCACTCCCTTTGCAGCCAAATCAGGATGCAACTCAATTATTGAGTTACCACCCGGCAATAATACTATTTGTCCGCCATGATCCTCCGCAGCGACAGGCTGTAGATATTCATCGGGGACCTCGGTCAAATGCCCGCCTGTTTCGGGTTGAGAAAGGCGAAAAGAGCCTGCATTCAGTCCGCGAAGATCAGTTCTCCGCCAGGGTTCATCTGTCAGACTAGGCAGTGGTAAGCTATTAAAAGCTTGCCATGCCCGTGAGCGGTAATCAACGAGAAATTGGGGAAGATGAGGTTCTCCGGCAAGCGCAGGTATCATCTCCTGTCCAAAAGGAAATTCACGAGAAATTTGGCGTTCTGCGTGTCGAGTTCGGCTTACTACTTTGCGTGTCGTCATATCAGCCAATGGATCCTTCCATTTGCAATTGGATCAAGCGGTTCATCTCAATAGCATATTCCATGGGCAATTCCTTGACAAGCGGTTCAATGAAGCCAGACACCACCATTGTTGTAGCCTCTTCCTCACTCAGCCCACGGCTCATGAGATAAAACAGTTGCTCTTCGCCAACCTTAGATACCGAAGCCTCGTGTCCAATGGTGACATCTTCGGCATCAATTTCAATGTATGGATATGTATCAGACCTGGACGTCTCGTCCAGCAGGAGCGCGTCGCAGACAACATTCGAGCGCACATCTTCGGCTTCTTTATGCACTTTAAGCAAGCCGCGATAAGAAGCGCGCCCGCCACTTTTGCTAATCGATTTCGAGGTGACTTTGCTGCTGGTATGCGGCGCGAAATGGATCACTTTGCCGCCTGCGTCCTGGTGCTGTCCCTTACCTGCAAATGCCATAGACAGGATCTCGCCATGCGCCCCAGGCCCCAGCAGGTAGCAAGAGGGGTATTTCATTGTCAGCTTGGAGCCCAGGTTTGCATCTACCCATTCCATGGTCGCACCTTCATACACCAGAGCTCGTTGCGTAACCAGGTTATACACATTCACTGACCAATTTTGGATAGTGGTGTAACGCACGCGTGCTCCTTTTTTGACCACAATCTCGATCACACCTGAATGAAACGAATCGGTAGTATAGATGGGCGCTGTGCAGCCTTCTACGTAGTGCAGCTGTGCGCCCTCATCGGCAATAATCAAGGTGCGCTCGAATTGTCCAATGTTGGCAACATTCAAGCGGAAGTATGCCTGTAAGGGCAGATCCACTTTGACACCCTTTGGGACATAGATGAACGATCCGCCAGACCAGACCGCGCTATTAAGCGCAGCGAACTTGTTATCTTCGATGGGTATGACCGTGCTGAAATACTCGCGGAACAGGTCGGGGTGCTTGCGTAGGCCATCCTCAATGCTCAAAAAGATCACACCCTGAGCTTCCAGATGCTCCAATATCTTGTGGTAAACCATCTCAGAGTCATATTGCGCCCCTACGCCCGCCAGGAATTTGCGTTCTGCCTCTGGAATGCCAAGCTTATCGAAGGTGTTTTTAATGGCTTCGGGAACATCGTCCCAGGTTTTCGATTCAGAATCCGCTGGTTTCACATAATAATAAATATCATCCAGGTTCAGAGTGGAGAGATCTCCTCCCCAAGTGGGTGTAGGTCGCTTCAGGAAATGGTCCAGCGCCTTGAGACGGAATGCCAGCATCCACTCCGGTTCACCCTTCATACTCGAGATCTGTTCAACAACTTCGCGATCAATACCTTTACGGGATTTAAATACATAAGTCTCCGGATCGCTAAATCCGTATTTATACTCGCCAATACCATCCAAAATTACCGCATCACTACTCATTGAATTCCTCCGTTAAGAAACCGGCTCTGACTCGAACTTCTCCCTAATCCAGTCGTATCCGTGTTCTTCAAGATGAAGCGCTAAATCAGGACCACCAGATTCCACAACCCGCCCCCCCAACATGATATGGACGAAATCCGGCTTGATATAGTTCAAAATACGCTGGTAGTGTGTAATTACGAGCACGCCAAGCTCCTCGCTGCGCAATGCATTAACGCCCTCAGAGACAATCCGCAACGCATCGATATCCAAGCCTGAATCTGTCTCATCCAAAATAGCGATCTCGGGGCGTAAGGCGGCCATCTGCAAGATTTCAGCGCGCTTCTTTTCCCCACCAGAAAACCCCTCATTTAGATAACGCCCGGCAAAGCTGTGATCCATTTTGAGCAGATCCATGCGTTCCTTCAAAAGCTTCCTAAATTCAGGAATCGGGACGCCTTTATCCTCTGGATTAATAGCCTTGCGCCGAGCATTCAATGCTGATCGCAAGAAATTTGCTACTGACACACCCGGTATTGCCACAGGATACTGAAAAGCCAGAAAAATCCCAAGATGTGAACGCTGGTCCGGTTCCAGTTCAAGGATATTTTGACCTTTGAACCAGACTTCGCCGTCAGTGATTACATAGCTTGGGTGTCCCATTAGCGCATACGCC
>DATCYX010000258.1:0-9800 GCA_036526235.1 Anaerolineales bacterium
GTCGCCAGCATTGTTGGAGATCATGATGGCATTGACGCCCTGCGTGGTGGCGTTGGTGATGATGGGGATCTGCTCGGTGCCAGCAGCTCCCGAGGCAGGAGCGAGGTATTGCAGCTCCTCCGGGTTCTGCAGCTCTGCGGCAGCTTCCAGCGCGCCTTCATGTGCCTCATCGAACACAGCGTTGCCCAGGTTCTTGGGCAAGAACACCATCTTCAATGCCTGCCCTGGGGTGGCTTTGACCACGCCACCTGAGGGGGCAGGGGGTTGTGTTGGCTCGGCTGGCGCCTCGGTTGGCTGTGCAGGCACCTCGGTCGGTTGGGCTGGCGCCTCGGTCGGTGTGGCCGCTGGCGCACACGCTGAGACTAGCAACATAAATACAACTGCAAGCATCATTAATTTCTTGAACATCTTCTTTCTCCTTATGGTGAGATTAAACGAGGATCGAACGGTCTCTTGAGGCTTTGATAATATGCTATCGTTTATGGGTTGTCCTCCTTTCCAAGATTCTCGTCTCCAACAGCTACGTGTTGAACACGGCGGCGACGGTTGAAGGCATCCCTGAGTCCTTGCCCCACATTGGGCCCGAGTACCGACAGGATGAGCAGAACACCGATTACGCCGGTCTGAATTTCACCGGTGATATTGAGCAATCCCATCCCGTTTCGCAGATTCAGAATGATCAGGATCGACAGGATAACGCCAAACAGCGAGCCTGTGCCACCAAAAATGCTGACCCCGCCCAGTACGACCATCGTGATGACTTCGAGTTCGGTGCCTAGTGCCGTATCGCCACGCATCGAGCCTAATCGTGCGGCTAATAACAATCCTGCAAAGGCGGCAAAAAAGCCCGACACAATGAAAAGGATCATCTTGATCCGGCGCACGTTGACACCCGAATAGCGCGCCACTTCGCGGTTATTTCCGATAACGAAAACGTAGCGACCAGCGCCGGACCATTGCAAGATTATCAGGGCGATGATGAACAAGACAAAAAAGATGATCAGAGCCAATGGGAAGGGACCGATGAGGGGTTGCTGTCCTAGGCGGTCAAACCAGGCGGGAAAGTTGCCCACCGAGCGATTCTCCAAGAGCACATGTGCCAGACCGCGATAGCCGATCAACCCGGCCAGGGTAACGATCAACGAAGTCAATCCCACGTAGGAGACCATGAAACCGTTGATTGCTCCTGCCAGCAGTCCAGTTAATAGTCCGGCTAAAATGCACATCTCGAAAGGCACACCCCTTTCAAACAGGTATGCTAGCACGCAGCCCGCCAACCCCATCACCGAGCCGACCGTCAGGTCAATCTCGGCGTTGATGATGATAAAGGTCATGATCAGCGCAACGATTATCTTCTCGATATGCAGTTGAAACAGATTGATCTGGTTCTGTACCTGCAGATAGTGAGGTGTAGTAAAGGTATTTAAGACAACGATCACAGCGAGGATAGCAAGCAACAAGCCTTCCCAACTCTTGAGCCGTTCGATTCTACGCATCATAGCTTTCCTCCCCTTCGATCACCACCTTTTCATCAGCTGGATTGATCCCAGGGCTTCGTCGAGTCCAAATATCGCGCAGCCGGTTGATGATCACCGCGTCGATGGTGACAGATACCAAGATCAACACGCCCAATAAAGCGCCCACCCAGAAATTGCTGATCACCAGCCAGCGTAGCAGGCTTTGTTGCAGCAGGTTAATCATCAGGGCGCCCAACACCGCACCGATCATCGTACCGCTACCGCCGTTGGTGCTAACCCCACCGACCACCGCCGCGGCGATAACCTGCAATTCCATCCCCTGCGCGGCTGCGGGTGTGAGATTTCCATAGCGGACTAAAAACATAAAACCTCCCAGTCCAGCCATCGCTCCGCAAAGAATGAAAGCGAACAGGACAATCTGTTGTGAAGGCAGACCACCGATCCGCGCTGCTTCCGGGTTCGAGCCAATTGCGTAGAGACGACGACCAAATCGCAGGTAGGAGATCACAAGTTGAAAAACGACGAATACCACCAATCCACCGGCTACGACCGGTCTGATGTCAAAATCACCAATGGAAAACAGTTTCATGCCACCGAGATCGAGAAGCCACTGTGGCAAATCTTGGGTTACTACGTTTTTCGTGCCAGCCGGATACGCTACCAGGGTTGAGCGGTAAATCGCCATGGTCCCAAGGGTAACGATGAGGGAAGGCACCCGGCCAAACGAGACAAACACACCGTTTAACAGGCCCATCGCTGCACCAAGGCCAATGGCTGATAAAAGGGCTACTATCGGTAGCATGTCGGGGTTGAAGGTGAGCAGCTTGCCAACGGCAAACGCCGTCAAGCCAACAATTGAGCCAACTGAAAGATCGAAGTTGCGCGTCAGCAACACCAGGGTCTCTCCGATCGCGACCACGGCGATAATTGCCACATCGCTAGTGACGCGGTTAAAGATGCGTGGGCTGAAATAACCCTCGATCTGAGTGCCAAAAAACAGGACGATGAGCACAATCAGAAAGACTAGGCTCAGCTCACGAAGCTGCTCTGGACGAAAGTGCCGTTTCAATCGTTCCATTATACGACCTCCGCTGCGCTATCACTTTGTCCCATAGCCGCAGTTAAGATGATTTCCTGTGTTGCTTCTTCGCGAGTAAAAATGCCCATCTGTCTCCCCTCGCGCATCACCAAGATGCGATCGCTCATTGCCATGATCTCAGGCATGTCGGATGAAATCAGGATGATGCCCAAGCCTTGGGCAGCAAGCTCATTGATGATTTGATGCACTTCGGCTTTTGCGCCAACGTCAATGCCTCGTGTGGGCTCGTCGAGGATGAGTATTTGCGGACGTGTATTCAGCCACTTGCTCAGCATCACTTTTTGTTGGTTGCCTCCAGAAAGCATAGCGACTGGTTGCCGAATTGAAGGTGTGCGAATTGAGAGACGTTCTCGATAATGTTCAGCAGTAGCTTCCTCACCACGCCTCTTAACGAGGCCGAATCGCGACAGGTACTGGCGTAGCATCGGCAAAGATATGTTGCTGGTGATGGACATGGGCATCGTCAGACCGATCTGGCGCCGGTCTTCGGTCACGTATGCGATCCCAGTCCTTAGTGCATGCTCCGGGGAATGGATTTTTTCCACCTTGCCGTCCAGGATGATTTCACCCGAATCAGCGGGTTCTACGCCAAACAACGCCAGACCAACGTCGGTGCGGCGTGATCCCACCAGACCGGCAAAACCCAAAACCTCCCCGCGATACAAATTAAAATTAATTCCGGAAAATACGTTTTCTTTGTGCAGGCCTTGTACTGACATCAACAGCTCACCGCGCTGCACCCCGCTTTTTGCAAAAAAATCTTCGATCTTGCGCCCAACCATATCTCGGATGACTCTTTCACGTGTTATCTCGCTGCGTGGCAGCGTTGAAATCCACCTGCCATCACGAAAGATGGTCACGCGATCCGCAATTTCGAATACTTCCTCCATACGGTGACTGATAAAGAGAATTGACACGCCCTGATTGCGCAGCGAGCGCGTCAGTTTAAATAACTGTTCCACCTCATGGGCTGAGAGGGAGGCGGTCGGTTCATCCATGATCAGGAGGCGCACGTTGAGTGAGATGGCTTTCGCAATTTCGATAGTCTGCTGGGCGGCAAGTGTCAATCCGCGCGCTGGCATGCGCACGTCTAGCTTAACATCTAACTTTGCAAGAATATCTTCCGCATCCTGGTACATCTTACGCCAGTTTACGATCACCCCCTGAGAACGGTGCGAAATAAAAATATTCTCGGCGACGTTCAAATCCGGATATACCATCGGCTCCTGGTAGATTGCAGCAATGCCGTAGGCCTGGGCATCTATCGAGTTACTCACCCGGATGGGTTTCCCATCTAACAACATTTCCCCTTTATCCGAATGATATATCCCCGTCATGATCTTAATCAGCGTTGATTTACCAGCGCCGTTCTCCCCCATCAAGGCGTGAATCTCACCCGGATAAAGGTCAAGAGACACATCATCCAGTGCCTGGGTTGTATCGAAGCGCTTGGAAATATGCCTTATCTGCAGAATAGGAGCTTTTGCTTCAACACTCGTCATCATTGATCAATGCCTTTTTCAATTGGTGGCTCAATGGCCTCTCACCGCTCAGATCGCAATCGAATCTTCTCCGCAGACTGTAAATAAGATGTTAGCCTCTTGCAGGCGGGTTTTCCATTCGCTGGTAATTCCGGCATCTGTAAACAAGTGCGTAATTTGCATCGGACGAGCGAAAGGGGTCAGGTCTTCTTTGCCGAATTTCGAAGAGTCAATCAACGCGATAACCTGTTTTGTAGATTCGATTGCTTTACGTTTCAGTTGCGCCTCCTCAAAGTGCACTTCCGTCATCCCGCGCTCGACGCTAAAACCACTGCAAGAAAAAAACGCTTTTTCGATGTGCATTTCTGCAATGATCTGCTCGCTCAACAGACCCGTTACGGAAGAGGAGTCGTTATTGACTACCCCCCCAATTAGAATGACGGTGTTCGAGGTGTTTTGAGCCAACTCCCGCGCAACTTCAAATCCATTGGTCATCACGCGCAATCTGTTTCTTGCGGATATTGCGTGCGCCAAGTAATAGGATGTACTGCTCGCATCCAGCAGAATCGAGTCACCATCCATGACTAAAAGAGCTGCCTCACGCGCAATAGCGAGCTTGGCAGCTACATTTTGATTGTAACGACGTACAAAAGAATCATTTTGAAATTGGTCTTGGTCAATTAAGACAGCTCCTCCGTGTACGCGCTTTAGGCGTCCCTCCTCTTTTAGAGCATTGAGGTCGTTTCGAACGGTACCTTCGGATACACCTAACGCCTTAGCCATCTCCGAGACACGTAAACCGGGATGTTTACGCAGAATTTCTAATAGAGAGTGTCGGCGCTCGTAAGTGGTCAAATCAGACAATCCTTAGAATATTTTGTTGTTTTTTGTTGATTTCGATAAAACTATCATACAATTATTGTCATTATTTGTCAATATTTAAATAATATTTCAGTGTCTGTCCCAAAATTGGTGGGGAAAATCAAAGAGAACAGGAAGACCGGCGCGACCCTAAAATGAACATGGGGGGTGCCACAATTGAACGACTGACCAACGACACCAATTACCACAGCGACATCCACCCTGACAGCCAGATGTATAAAATAAATCCCTTTAACGACTGTCCCTTATGATCATTTATTGGATATCACAAAATAACCTCAGCTTAGGTATAAAGTCCAGGTTACCGGCTTCTGCTGCATTTCCGACATCGGAAATGCGTTTGCTTAAATTACTGGTGGAATACGCCGAGACAGCCGCGCGCTACGAGCTGGAGTGCCTGCGCCTGGGCTCACCCACTCAGGGTCTCACAGACGAACAGTTGCTCCAGCTTTGCACGCAATTTGGCATTGATCCGAACCGTTTTGTCTGAAAAAGACTAATTCAAGGATGTCCCGCAATAGGGGCAGGTGTTCCAGTCAGGCTGGGCGGGCTTGGCACAATTCGGGCAAGCGCGGCTATTCCCAGCAGTTGGATACGAGGCCGGAGAGTTGCCGCGGTTCAGGCTATTCACCACGGCTACAATACCCGCCACCACCAACACCAGCAAAGCCACCGGCACCAGTAGCATAAAACCCATCCCCAAAAAACCCAAGGGGAAAAAGCCGTAATAACCTCCCATCATGCCGCGCCCACCCATCATACCGCCGTACCATGGTCCAGACAGGCCAGCGAAGCGCAGCACGCCGGGTAAGGCTAGCAAAACGACCAAGATCAATACAATGGCAACCACCCATGCAGCTGTAGATTTCACGTCAAACCTCCTTCAAGCATTGAGAAAAACAACCTTTAGATTTCAGCACATCTTCAGGATACCAACTCAATGTGAAAAAGTTGTGAAGAATTCGTGAATACCTGGCAAAGAGATCAACACAAACCTGGTTCATCTCAAAAACCCTGTAAAATCAAGCGCCCACCCATCACAAGCAGCAAACCCAGCACCAGCCTGCGGAAAACGACTGGATTGATCATCCTATCCAGGCTGACCCCAGCCAAGATACCCAGCGCCAGGGCGGGGATCGCCATCAAGTAGTCCTGCCAAACCAGCGGGGTGATATTCTGGCTCAAGGCATGCCCAAAGACCACCACGATGCTGTTAAAAAAGAAGAATCCCTGAAGGTTGCTCTTAAACTCCACCGGCAGCCAGCGCCGGGAGTTACCATATATGACCACCGGCGGGCCAGACGTGTTGTACGCACCACCCAGCATACCTGCCAGCAACCCAAATGTATACGCCCAGGCAGGATGGTTCATCTCCGGGAGACGAAGCTCAAAGAGATTGTAAAGAGCATAGGCGAAGATCAGCACACCCAACATGGTCATAGCGGCGCCCTCATCGATGCGTTTGAGGGTCAGCATGCCCAGCGGGATGCCCACCAGAGATGCAACTGACACCTGCCACACCGCTCGTAGATTCAGCACTGCGCGGTAGCGCACCAACAAGATACCCTCCAAAGTCATGGCTACCATCGCTACCAGAGGAGTAGCGACGCGTATGCCCAATAATTCTGGCAAAAAAGCCATAGCCACCAACGCCGAGCCAAATCCCGCCAGGCTCTGTGTGAATACAGCCAAAAAGATGATGAAAACGATGAGAAGCTGATCCATATCTCCCAATTAACGGGACAATTCTAACCGATCGGCTAGAATTCGCAATCCCTTTACTATATTCGCTCCCAGACAATGACAGGCACCCTCAAGCAATAAAAATCCCCCTTCGCCTAGAAGGGGGATCACAAATATTGATCACTGGAGGCTTTATCCCAAACTACCCACCTCGTCTTCAACCGCCTGCAAAATCTCACACGACTGCACCAAAGCTTTCATCGCATTGTGGTCCGGGTAAAGAGGCCGGTCTTCATCCAGGTAGGCGACATGCTTGCGGATCACCTGGCGAGCTACCTGCACCCCATGCCCGGGAGTGAACTCACGGAAATCCAAGGCTTGGGCGGCAGCCATGAACTCAATGCCCAGCACCCCGTAGGCATTATCCAATATCTGATTATTTTTTAAGGCAGTGTTCATGCCCATAGAGACGAAATCCTCCTGGTCTGCTGCTGCCGGTATGGATTGGATGCTGGCTGGCATGGAGAGAATGCGCTGCTCCACGATCAAGCTATCGGCGGTGTACTGGCTGAGCATCAGCCCAGAGAACATGCCCGCTCCCTTGGTCAGGAAAGCCGGCAGGCCGACGCTGAGAGCCGGGTTGGTCAGGCGGTTCATGCGTCGCTCGGACAACACACACACCATGGTGATGGCCGCGCCTGCCATGTCCATTGGCAATGAAACCGGCGAACCCTGGAAATTCGCCCCGGTTAATGTCAGATTGTACTCCGGCATGAAGATGGGGTTATCGCCGACTCCATTCAGCTCAATTTCAACTTGACTGCGGGCGAAGGCGACTGCGTCGTGCGCCGCGCCGATCACCTGGGGTGAAGAGCGCATGGAGTAGGCATCCTGTACCTTGGTCTTCATCTTGCCGGTCACCAGATCGCTCCCTGCAATGCACTGCATGATAGCCTTGGCGCTGCGCACGGCTCCTGAAAAGCCACGCGCCTGGTGCAGGCGAACGTCATAAGGCTTCAAGTTGGCTTTCAGGGCTTCCAGGCTCATGGCGCAAGCGATCTCAGCCTGCTTCAGCCAACGGTTCATGTCGTACAGGTGCAAAGCACTAATGGCCGTGATCAAGTTGGAGCCATTGATGGTTGCCAGCCCATCCCGCGCCTGTAAGCCGGGAACAGGGATACCCGCCCGCTCCATAGCAAGGGCACCTGGAAGCCGCTCGTCTTGGTAAAAAGCCTCGCCCTCGCCCATCAGCAGCAGGGCAATCTGCGCCATAGGCGCCAGGTCACCGCACGCCCCCACCGACCCCGTCTGGCACACCACCGGCGTCACCCCCTTGTTGAGCATGTCCACCAGGGTCAGGGTGATTTCAGGACGGCAGCCCGACATGCCGTGGGCGTGCACATTAATGCGGCTGGCGATAGCACCGCGCACGTTTTCAATGGAGACTGGCTCGCCGATACCCGCGGCGTGGTTGTAGATCAGGTATCGTTGGAACTGCTCTACCTGCTCGTCGGTGAGCACCACCTCGGAGAACTCACCAATGCCGGTGTTCGTGCCGTACATGATCTCCTTCGCCTTGAGCTTCTCCTCCAGCATGCCACGGCAGGCTTTAATACGATCCAGCGCTTCAGGGTGCAACTCCACTCGCTCGCCATCTCTGGCGATGCGTACCATCTTCTCAACTGTCAGATCGGAACCGTCTATAACGATCGTCATGTGGCCATTCTCCTTGATCTGAGTTCTGATTACTAAAAACGGCGAGGCAGGGTTTCTTGGCATCAAAGTCAGACGGGGAAAACCCGATGATCTTTGACCGCTTCTGCTTCCGCACTTCCTGAGAGGTTCGGGCGTTTGTCTTTATAATTATATCCCCGAAGGCAGACTTACAACCTGTGTGAGGTTCATTCAGTTACAATTTAATGGAGACGTGAAGCTGGAGGAGTGCGGAGAAGCTCGATATCAATTTATTAACCTCCCAATACATTTCCTGTAATATACTTAGTGCTGTGTCTTCCATGAGCCTAACACTTCAGCGCCTCAACCCCAACCTGCCGACAACATACTGGCTCATCTGGCTGGGCAGCTTCGCCGTCCCCTCCCTGTCACTTTACCTGACCAACCAGCGGGATATCTCGATCTCACAGGCGGCGCTGATGGTATCGCTGTTTGGCATCGCGTCATTTACAGCATCCTTGGCAGGCGGTGAGTTGGCCGACCGTCTGAGTTTCCACGGTGGGGATAAATTTCATCGAGACCTTGCCAAAGATGGCGTCTGCCGAAATAGCCCAGGAGGTGAAATATCGCGTGCGTTTCCTGAAATGCGGCGGATACATTCTCTCCAGCGCTCACCACATTCAATCCGATGCGCCGCTGGAGAATGTCGTTGCCATGTACAATCCATATCTACGATACGCTGAGGGTTGATAAAAATTATGGAAGAGAAAATGCAATTGCTTACCGATCTGCACCTGGCAATAATCGACGGGCAACGCGATCAGGTGGTGGATCTGGTGAAAAGGCTTTTGGAACAGCACGCCGACCCGGAAATCATATTGAGGAATTCGATGATACCGGCAATGGACATCGTGGGCAAGCGTTTTGAAGAGGAGCTTTTCTTTGTACCTGAAATGCTGATCGCCGCACGAGCAATGCAAGCCGGCCTGGACATCCTCCAGCCGTCGTTGGCTGCGTCGAATATCGAACCGATTGGAAATGTCGTAATAGGAACCGTGCAGGGCGATATCCACGATATCGGCAAGAATCTAGTCGCCATGATGCTCGGGGGTGCCGGTTTTAGGGTGGTGGACCTTGGCGTAAATGTACCCGCGCAGAAGTTTGTGGATGCAGTGCAAAACGAGAACGGGGTGCAAATCGTTAGTTTGTCGGCATTGCTTACTACGACAATGGTCAACATGTCGGCGGTGTTGGAAGCGCTGGATAAAGCTGGCCTGCGCCCGGATATTAAGGTGATGGTAGGCGGTGCCCCGATTACGGAAGCCTACGCCCAAAAGATCGGTGCGGACGGCTATGCCCCAGATGCCAGCCAGGCTGTCGGGTTGGCCAAGCGCCTACTAGGCATCGTTTAAGCTCCGCTCTTATCCTGAGAGTCCTTGACCCAAGAAAAGCGCTTTTGTCTTGAAAGATGAAGGCCGGTTGCCTTCTGTCCAAACAACCGCT